>CAMYLW010000074.1 GCA_947259475.1 Thermodesulfobacteriota bacterium | reverse complement strand
AGTTTCACTTGAGCGGGATATCTCTCGAGCACCTGCTCGAGCACGGGCGCGAGCCTCGCACAGGCAGGTCACTGGAAACAGCTGAAAACAGCTATCTCCACAGGCGCGTCAGTTGGGCCCTTAATAGGTGCGGCCGAAAGATCCGTGTCTTGAGCGGGGGCGGGTGTCTTTTGGGTTCTCCACTGGGCAGAGGCGAGATTGGTAGCGAATAAGCCCAGAACTAGTGCAAAAATCAAAGGCAATATGGTGATCGTATGCGAGCGATTCATTCCAGGACCTCTCTCTAGCCCGGATATTTCATGAATAACTTGCTGCGACCACGGATATGGCCGTCCTTCCTGGCGTCCTCGGTTGTCGGCCCCTGCGACGTACCGTTCAGGTATGCCTCGGAACCAATCCCGCGGTAGCGCGGGACGGTTGCCAAGTGGCACGCCCATCTTCGTGGTCTCGCGACAGCAATTCATGAAATATCCGGGCCTCTAACGTTTCGTAAGCGAATCCTGTTTCGCAGCTTCTTTCGTTTGGTTAAGGTGTTGGACGATTATCTCGTTGTGAGGGTCTAATTTGCGGGCTGTCTTGAGAGCGTCAATTGATTGCGGCCACTGGTAGCCGACTCCATAGAGACGGCCTAGGGTAAACCATAATGTCCAATCATTGGGACGCCGCCCCAATTTTCGTTTTATGAGTAAGATGGCCAAACTGGCTCCAAGGTATTTGCAGCTATCGGAAAAGCTTTTCCACCAGCGGCCCATTAGCTATCCTTGATCTATTTTTGTCAAGTAGAGGCAGAGCCTCAAAAGATCGACGTTCCCAGGCGGAGCCTAGGAACGAGAGGAGGAGACGGAATTTCTAAGAGGTCAACGCTTCTGATGTCTCAGACTGAAACCCGCATCTTTCAGCAGAGTCCAGTAACGGCGACTCGCCTCCAGACGCTCATGGTTGTCCACCAGCACCACATGGATAACTTTGGAGAATTGTTGAACCATTTCAACCGGGCAGTAATCCATGGTCAAAAGAGATGCGATTCCTGGCACCCGTTCTTTTCGGGTTGTGATAACAACCGGCTGGGCAGACTCATTGTCCATGCTCTTCCAGAGGCCGTGAGGGACAAAGTTGTCGGGCTTGTAGGTCCAGAGCAAATCGTCCAGCCGTGCTGCCTGCTCTTCATCTATAGCGATGATTTGTAGTCTTTCACCCTGAGCGTAGGTTTGTTCTGCTATCTCACAGGCCCGAATTTCCATCCGGCTCGCAGTGACTTCAACAAAGATTACTTCCGTCATAGTTTCAACCATAACAAAAGCGGACAAACAAAAAAAGAACCACAAAGATCGCGAAGCGTTGGAATTTCAGATTGTTGATTGTAGATTGCAGAATGATGCTCTATGCCTTCCCAAATCTACAATCTACAATCTGAAATCTCAAATATCCTTTTGTGTTCTTTGTGGTGAACTGTTGGCGTCTATATGCCCAGGTAGGCCTGTTTGACGTGCTCGTTGTCTAGGAGTTCCTGTCCGGTGCCGCTCAGCACAACGCGGCCATTTTCCAGGACATAGCCACGGTCACTTATCTCCAGGCTTTGTTTGGTATTTTGCTCGGTTACGAACACGGTTACACCTTCCTTGTTGATACGCTTGATAATCCTAAAAATATCAGCCACCAGAATGGGGGCCAACCCCAGGGAAGGCTCGTCGAACATGATTAGCTTTGGCAGGGCCATAAGGCCGCGGCCCACAGCAACCATCTGCTGCTCGCCGCCGGAAAGGGTGCCTGCCATCTGCTTTTCCCGCTCGCGCAACCTGGGAAAGAGGCCGAAAACCCACTCCATGGTTTCGTTCCGTTTGGCTTTGGCCTTGGGAGTAAGGGATCCCATAATCAAATTCTCCCGCACTGTCATCTCCGGAAAGAGACGGCGACCCTCAGGCACATGAGCAACGCCGTGTTCGATAATTTTGTTGGCGGGAATCATGTGCAACCGCTGGTCTTGAAAGAGGATGCTGCCATTGGCAGGGCTCAAGAGGCCCGAGATGGTCTTGAGCGTAGTGGATTTGCCGGAGCCGTTGGAGCCAACCAGTGCGACTATTTCACCCTCGTTCACCTCGAAGGAGACGTCCCAGAGTATCTGCAGATCACCGTAGAAAACGTCAATATTTTCAACCCTAAGCATAGGACTCCTCTCCCAGGTAGGCTTTGATGACTTCTTTGTCATTGGCAACCTCTTCGGGGGTGCCTTCGGCAATGGTCTGACCATAGTTGATGGCGTGGATGCGATCGGAGATGGTCATGATGACCTTCATAATGTGCTCGACAATAATGATGGTCACGCCGCGGGCGCGAATTCTCTGGATCAATTCTATGGCCTCGTCCAGTTCCGCTGTATTCAGCCCCGCGGCGGTTTCATCCAAGAGGAGCAGCTCGGGCTTGGTGGCCAGGGCCCTGGTGATCTCCAAACGCTTGCGCCCGGCAATGGGCAGACTCGCGGCAGACTTGTCCTTTTCCTCCAGCAGGTTGCAGAACTCCAGCATCTCCAGGGCCATCTTCTGGGCTTCCGCGAGGGTATTAACGCGGCAGAAGGCGGAGGCCATGACATTTTCCAGCACGGTCATGCGCTTGAGAGGTTTGACCACCTGAAAGGTACGGCCGATGCCCAGATGGCAGATCTGGTGGGTCTTCATACCCTTGATGCTCTTGCCCTTGAAAAAAATATCTCCGGCAGTCAAAGGAAAATAGTGATTGATAAGGTTAAAGATGGTGGTCTTGCCAGAGCCGTTGGGGCCGATCAGTCCGAAGATCTCCCCACGTTCCACCTGGAAGCTCACACCATTGACTGCCATCAGACCGCCGAAGTTCTTGCTGATCTCTTTCACTTCAAATACACTCACCGGTACTACTCCCCCGTTCATCGGCCCTTGGCAAAGAGCCGCTTGATTTTGGGCCAATCTCCAACAACACCGTTGGCCATAAACAAGATTACAAAAATGACTAAGAGTCCGAATACCAGGACGTGGGCTTGACTGACCCACTTGGGCGCCAACCCAAAAATTGCACTCCGAAAAGTTTCCTGAATACCAATCATGATAAAGGCACCCACAGCCGGGCCCCAGATAGTGGCAACTCCGCCGATAATTCCCACCAGAATGGCCATGATTGAAATGTAGTGAAGGGAGAAGACCACCTCCGGATCAATGAAAGCCATGTAGTTCATGTAAAAGGCACCGGCCATGCCCGTGAAAAACGAGCTGATCAGCAGCGACACGTTCTTGTAAAGGGCGGCGTTGATACCTAGAGATTCCGCCGCATCCTGGTCTTCACGAATAGAAACAAAGTAAAAGCCCAACTTAGACTTCATTACCAGGTCAAAAATCCAGATGGAAGCCGCTGCCAATGCCAGTGCCAGATAGTAGTATGGCAGTTTACTCCGGAAGGTCTGGAGAATCAGGATGCCTACCATGCCGTCGGTGAGGCTTTCCCAGTTGGTGGCAATCAGCCGGAAAATCTCGCCGGCGGCAATGGTAGCCAGAGCGAAATAGGGCCCCCGCAAGCGAAAGCAGATCCAGCCGATCAAAAGGCCGACCAGAGCTCCGGTGAATCCCCCGAAAAGCATTCCCCACCAAGCGGAGATTCCTAGCTTGGTTGAAAAAATGCCTGCGGTGTAGGCCCCGGTACCAAAAAAGACGGCATGGCCAAAGGAGACCTGGCCGGTATAGCCTGCCAGAAGGTTCCATGAGCCGCCGATCACCACCCACATCAGGGCCAGTATGACCAGGTGCTGGTAATAGGCGGATCGTACCACCAGGGGAAACAAAACAAAGGCCAGAGCAACGATGGCACTAATCACCTGGTTGCGTTTCATAGTATCCCTCTTTTTCTAAATTTTGGTGAGTTTCTTCAAACCACCTGGCAGAAAGATCAGAACCAGGAGAAAAATGACATAACCCACCATCTCCCTATAGCCCATACCAATGTAGGTGGCTCCTAAAGACTCGGCTATACCCAGGGTGACGCCCCCAAAAATGGCGCCCACTGTACTGCCCATGCCCCCAAGGATAGTAATAACAAAGGCTTTTAGGGTAAAAGGGCCACCAATGTCAGGGAACAGGTAGAAGATGGGCATGAGCAGTGAGCCGGCGGCCGCCACCAGGGCTGATCCTATGCCAAAGGTGATCACCGTAATCCGGCCAGAGTTGACGCCCATGAGAATGGCCGCCTCTTTGTCCTGGGCAGTGGCGCGAATGGATCGACCCAGGTCGGTTTTGAGCAGAAACCAGAAAAGAGCGATGGTCAGCAGTACGGCGAAGCCAAAGGCAATGGTCATGGGCACGCTGAATGAAATGTTTCCCAGGAAAAAAGCACTGCCAGTGTAGCTGGTGACGACCGATTTGTAGTCAGAGCTGAAGATGAAGCGGGCGATTTCAGCAAGTACCATGCCCATGCCCACGGTCATCAACACCTGATTTTCCGGGAGAACGGCGTCAACTTCCATGAGGGGATTGAGCAACGTCTTCTGCAGAAAGATTCCCAGGAGAAAGAGGGCGGGCATGGCAACGAGAAGCGACAGGTAGGGATCAATCTTCAGAAAGGCATGCAGGGCAAAGGTGATGTACATTGCCACCATCATCAACTGGCCGTGGGCCAGATTGATGATCCCCATGACACCCATAATCAGAGTCATGCCTATTCCAATCAAGCCATAGATACCTCCGATCAAAACTCCGGCGACCAGGGTCTGCAAGAAGACATCCATTTCCAGCTTCCTTTCAAGAGACCAAGAAAGGCTCTTTCTTCAACCTTTCTTAACCCACTACGGACAAAGCAGATAAGGAAAATGTTGGATTGTTAACTAAATTGTAGCTGCTCAGAGGTCTAAAAAAATTAAAGCCCAGAAGGCGCAGAAAGACCAAGGGGCAAGATGAGCGGTGATTTGCACGTCTGAAACTGCTATCAACTTTTAGATCTGGGAGGGTAAAAGATATCTCGAGAAATGATTCTTACCCCGAGACCAATCGCCGTCAGTTTTCTGCGTCCTCTCAGCTAGAATATCGAAAAAAACGGTGGAGGGCATCTCAGTGAGCCCTCCACCGTTTCTTATCTGTGCCTAGTAGCCCCAATTCTTGAGCCAGTCTACTGGATAAACATACTTGGCATTGGCCAGGTTCTTGGGCCAGATGAGTTGAAGTTTGCCGTTCTGCCATTGGACCACATAGGTGGTCAGCCTGTTCTGATTGGTTTTCTTGTCGTAGGAGACGAATTTCACTGGGCCGAAAACCGTCATCAACTTGGTCTCGCTCAAGGCCTGCTTGATGTCCTCGGGCGAGAAGGATTTGGCCCGCTGAAGCACGTCCTTGATCACGTAGGCAGCCGCATAGGCCTCGGCACCGTGATACTCGGTGTCCTTGTTGTATCTGGCCTTAAACCTATTGAAGTAATCCATGGCTCCGGGCAAGGGCAGAACCTGGTGCCACAAGGTGGCTGAGACTACGAAATTTGCGGCCTTGCCGGCATTCTGGTCAAACTCGGGGAGGGTGAAGCCGGCAGCACCGCCGACAAACAGCTTGGGAGTCAGCTTCAGTTCCCGGGCCTGGCGCATCAATAGCGAAGCGTCCATGATGTAAGAAATCATGTAGACGAGGTCTGGATTCAGCTGCTTCACCTTGACCAAAACCGGCTTGAAATCGATGCCACCGTGTTCGTAGCCTTCGGTCATCAGAACCTTGATGCCCAGTTTATCACAGCTTTTTTTGAATGCTTTGGCTCCTTTGGTGCCGAACAGGGAGTTTTCATGAAGGATCACCGCATCCTTGGGTTTTACCACCTCGGCCAGGAAAGTCTCAACCCCACTGGCATATTCACTCACCGGTGGATTCAGACGGAAAATATAGTCCCATCCCTGCTCGGTGATCTTGTCCGCTGCACCAGTATTGATAAGAAAGGGTACGCGGTTTTGCTGGGCCACCCCGGCCACCCCAAAGACCACGGAACTGGAGTAACCGCCACCCAACATGACCACCTTATCCTTGGTGATGAGCTTTTCCACCACCGACCGTCCCACTTCGGGTCTGCCGGTATCATCTTCCATAATGAAATCAAGTTTCATGCCTTTGACCCCGCCACCTCCGTTGATCTCCTCCAGGGCCATGTCGAAAGATTGTTTTTCAATTTCACCGAATTTGGCCTGAGGACCAGTAAGCGGCAGCACGATACCGACCTTGATGGTGTCAGCAGCGGAAGCCTGGGTGGGTAGCATGAAGGCAAATACCGAAATCGCCACCAACACCAAGAAAATGGACTGCAGAT
Organism: Thermodesulfobacteriota bacterium; assembly: GCA_947259475.1. Classification (GTDB taxonomy): domain Bacteria; phylum Desulfobacterota; class Syntrophobacteria; order BM002; family BM002; genus BM002. The sequence goes on along the minus strand of CAMYLW010000074.1, from coordinate 1,260 downwards.
TTTTTCTCATGAATCATCCTCCTTTTGAGCAACTGTGATCTGTAAGCAACCCGCCAGCAATCACCTAAGAAAAACCTACTGATAATTACCAAACCGCCGCTGTTTTGGCGATGTTCCAGCAGAATAACCATTTTTCATGCTTCAAATTCGGTACCCCAGAAACGGACGAGGTGAAAGGCAAGGATTGCCGGGGATTATAATTAATCCTGGTCCGGAGATAAAAAGATGAAGTATACCTACCACATTAGTGGGAGGAAAACAAGACCCAGGAGCAACGAAAACTGTGATCCAGTGGTGTCGGATAAGGGGACAATTTCAGTTCAGCAGGTCAGATGAAAGGCGCCGGCAACTTTTTTACCCTGGGCATGGAGGCTGTTAAAGATGGAAACCGCTTCTTTGGTAGGCACCGCCACCAGACTGATTCCCTGTCCTTCAATGGCCTGTGCCGCCTCTTCAGTTACTTTCATGCCGCCATATGCCCCGGTGCCCACCACCAGCGTTTCCACAGAAGCATATAAAATGTCGTCAATGTCCTGGGCGTAAAGGGCGTGGCCTTCCCTTCGCCACCAATTGCCAACAATCTTGTTTTCAATAATTTTTAAATCATTTCGGTGACTTTGACCTGTAATCGTCATGCTGCCGAAACTGTAGGATTCGATCATTTGTTTTCCCTCAGTTTTCGTGCCAGAGCAGATACTGATTTATTATTGGTTAGTTACTGCTTATGATACACTAGAAAATAATGAGCTGAAAGACCTCTGTATGGAATACAAGGAGTTTCTTAAAACTACCCTACCTCAGCTTGGGTTGCGTTGGCGTCGGTTCAACCGCAAATCCATCCGGAAACGTATCGTCGGTCGAGTGCAGGAGTTGAACCTTCACTCTCTGAGCGAATACCAAAATTATGTGTTTGCGAGCGAGGCTGAAAAACTAAATTTTACCAGTCTTTTGACCGTCACTATTTCTCGGTTTTGGCGGAACGCCGGCCTTTTTGAAGCACTGCAGAACATTTGGTTGCCGACTTTGCTGGGCCGACTACCTGCAGCTGAGCCTTTGCAGATCTGGTCTGCAGGCTGCGCCAGTGGAGAAGAACCCTATAGCCTGCTGATTCTCTGGCTTGAGAGCTTCGCAGGTACAGGTCGTGAGTTGCGACTGCTGGCCAGCGACAGCAACGGACGTTGTCTGGAAAGGGCTCAACAAGCACGTTATCCTGCCAGCAGTTTCAGAGAGATACCTCTCCATCTGCGGCAAAAGTACCGT
>CAMYLW010000073.1 GCA_947259475.1 Thermodesulfobacteriota bacterium | reverse complement strand
ATCTGTCTGGCCTGACCTTCAGGGTAGAGCTGGGTCACATGGATCTTTGAGGTTGCCTCTTCCCGGGTATACCCATATATGCGCTCGGCACCCTCGTTGAAAATGATGATCTTGCCCTGACGGTCATTGGCGATTATTCCGTCCATCGCAGTCTGAATGAGGTTGTGCTCTAACTCGTGGCGTTTTACCAGTTCCTTGTTGGTTTCCTGAATAATCCTCTCCAGATCCTCAGTGTATTCTTTTAGTTTTTCCCGCAACCAGATCTTCTCCTCGGCACGTCTGAGGGCAACGGCAAGACCTTCGTCACTTATAGGTTTGTTAATAAAGTCAGAAGCCTCGAGTTGGAGGGCCTGAATCGCCAGGTTCATCTCCCCATGACCGGTGATGACAATGACCTCCGTATCGGGGCTCTGTTCTTTCACCCTCCTGAGGACCTCGATGCCATCCATGCCGGGCATCTTGATATCCGTTAGAACCACGGGCGGATTCTCCCTGGCAAATATCTCCAGTCCCTTGGGACCGTCCTCGGCCACAAAAACAGTATATCCGTCGCTTTCCAGGGACATTTTCAACAGGTCCCTTGTACTCGCTTCATCATCGATCACTAGTAATTTTTTCATGCCGGACTTTCCTTTTGCAGGTCCTTCTCGGCAGCAAGTGCAGGAAAGCTAATCTTGAAGATGGTACCACTCCCTGCTATGCTCTCCACCTCGATGGCACCCTCATAATCTTTGATAATTCCATAGCTGATAGACAGCCCTAACCCTGTCCCCTTGGTTATCTCTTTGGTGGTAAAAAACGGTTCGAAAATCTTTTCCTTTACACTTTCGGGCATGCCGTTGCCATTATCTCTGACAACAGCCACCACTTTGCCATCTTCCTGGTAGGAGCGGATGCTCAACACACCCTCCGGCGTTTCCCCATGAGTCATCTCTCGCTTCTCTTCAATAGCGTCTCTAGCATTCATGACCAGATTGATAAATACCTGTTCCAACCGGTTTCTTACCCCTAGAATGGGAGGAATGTTTTCATCCAGATCCAGGTTCACCGTAATTTGTCTGAGTTTGAGTTGCTGCCCGAGCACAGTGAAGACGTCATTAATGGGCTTGTTGATATTCACCTTTTCCAGTTCGTCCAGGTCACTTTTACGTCCGAATTCCCTCAGATGATTGATAATGTTGGCGGCACGCTCCACCTGGGCACCGATTTCGACTGACACCTTGCCTGCCAACTCCGGATCGAGACTTTGTCCTCGAGCCACCATTTTTCTTAGGAGGTCACTACCAATACGAATCGCATTCAAGGGTTGGTTCAACTCATGGGCCATTCCGGCAGACATCTCGCCCAGGGTGGCCATCTTACTGGCCTGGATCAGCTGAGCCTCGGCCTGAATACTGTCGGTGATGTCGGCAATATTGGCAATAATGACATCTTCGCCCAGATGCACCCGGGGGCATGAATGGATGTCCACGTGCATGATGCTTCCATCCTTTTTGCGATGCCTGATCTTGGGCAAAAAGACACAAGCCTCCACCACCAACGACCTTATCTTCTCTTCATCCTCTGGATCACCCAGGTCACGGAAAGACATCTGGAGCAATTCTTCTCCGGAGTAACCGTACTTTTCAGTGGCGCGGATATTGGCGTCGATAATCTGGAAGGTGGCGCGATCGAAAACAAGGATGGGATTGGGGTCATTGTCGAAAAGAGAACGGTATTTTTCCTCCGAAGCCTTCCGATCTCATTGGTGGATGAAATGTCAAGGGGAGTCGAGAGGTCACCGGCGCTAACTCGTTCGGTCCCTTCCAGAAGGTGCTTCACCGGCCGACTCACAAAGCGCTGCACAAAGAGACCGATGGTAAGAGAAATGCCGAGAATGGCCAGCGCCGCGAACAGGGTCATCTTCTTCTTGTTACTGATGATCTCCTGGTCCACCTCAGCCAAAGAGACGTCTATATCCATGACCCCCAGGACTTTTTGCTCCTGGGGATGAATGTGACAAGAGGCTGAGTAGCAGTCTGGTTCATTGTAGATGGGATTGATCATGCCCAGCACCCGATGGCCGGCAGCTGTTTGAAAAATCCTGCTTCTGGCGGAGGTAGTCAAGCGCTCGAAAGGCTTTTCCTTGGCATGACAGGCGTAGCACTGCTCGGCAGATTTATCCACCATGGCGCCCATCTCTTCTCGATCGGAGGAGTAGATAATCTCTCCCAAATAATTGAAGATGCGCACCTTGTCGATGCCTTCCTGGGCACCAATGGTATCGATAGCACGGTGCAGCCTCTCGGGCTGATACTTGAGCATGTCATAGCGCATGCTGCGCTTGATGGTCTCACTTACCTGGTTTGAACTATGAATGACTTGCCGGATAAGCTGATTTCTCTGGGTATTAATGTTCACCGAGGCATAAACGCCTATGCCCAGAATAGCGATTGCACTCACCGTGCAAATCAACTTAAATCCAAGACTTCGATACCACATCTCAGAACATCCCACTGACAACCCTGGCAAGAGGTTGCCAATAAATACCCAGTCCCAGGGTGGGAATCAGCAGAGCCAGAAGCAGTGCCTGGGAGCTGAGAGGGACCTGGATCTGGACAGCTTCAGTTGGCTTGTCCAAAAACATGGCTTTGACGATCCGCAAATAATAGTAGAGCGAGATGACGGTGTTGAGAGCCGCCACCACCGCCAACCAGTAAATCTTTTTTGATATGACCGCAGCAAAAAGATAGACCTTTCCCACAAAACCGGCAAAAGGCGGAAGTCCTATGAGAGAAAAAAGGAAGATGGCCATGGCCACACAGACATAGGGTGCCCTGACTCCTAGGCCCCGGTAGGAATCTATTTCTTCGCCTCCCCCCGCCGCTGCCACCATAGTAACCACCCCAAAGGCTCCCAGATTCATAAAAAGGTAAACCACCAGGTAAAAGACCACCGACCTTAACCCCAGATCGCTCAGGGCAACGATACCCATGAGCAAGTAACCGGCATGGGCAATAGAAGGCCATTCCAGGCCGGAAATGGCTTGGTATACCCCGCTCTCCGGGCCTAAGGCGAAAAGCGGATAAAATAGTCTGATGAATAAAACAAACCCGGCAGCTTTTGGGCCCACACTGAGAAAGGCTGTAATGGGTGTTGGCGCCCCTTCGTAGACATCAGGGCACCAGAAATGGAAAGGAAATGATGCCGTTTTAAAAAGTAGGCCGGCCATAAAAAACAAAATGGCCACAATTAATAACAGTCTATCTTGGGGATGTTGGCTGGCAAGTGCCACCTGTTGGCTGATTTCCGCAAGATCAGTGCTGCCGGCAAGCCCGAAGAGCAGTGAGAAGCCGAACAGCATGGTGCCGGAGGTAAAGGCACCGTAAAGCACGTATTTCAGCGCCGCCTCACCGCTGCGCTCGTCTCTTGCCCTGATACCCACCAACAGATAACTCAAAATCCCCATGGTCTCAAAGGCAAGGAAAATCATTAGAAGATCAGTGGAGGCAACCAGAAGCAACATTCCCATGGTGACTGCCAAAATAAGGACAGTAGACTCGCTGTACTCGGAGTTGTCTATCTCCCCGCTAATCTGGGTTAGCAGAATGGTAAAAATTCCGACAAGAGCAAAGAATGGCTTGGAATAAAAGGTTAACCAGTCCCAGACAAAGAGATTGGAAAGATAGGTCAGATCCGGTGTGGGCTGCGGCAATTTCCATAAAGGAAAGAGTGATGCGGCTAGACCCGCCACAGCCAGAATGGTAAAAATCAGACGGTGGCGCCAATGGGGAAGTACTATCCCAACACAGAGCAATGTAAGGATCGCCAGCGTCAGGATAATCTCCGGAGCAATGAAGGATATCCCCTGGAGGTTACTTTGTATGAAGTTCTCTGGAATCATAGCATTATTCACATCGTTGGGCTGTGCCCAACCTACTTTTCAAGTCTACCACGTAATAAATCCGAAATCCGAAATCCCAAGCACCAAATCTCAGGGTTTCAGGTGTCAGGTGTCAGGTGTCAGGAAAAAGAAACACAAAAGCTGAAACCTTAATTCTGGATTCTGGATCCCGGCTCGCGTCCCGCTTCGCGGGACTTGGCCGGGATGACGAATTGTGACACAGCCCCTCGCGGGGAAAAGAAATTCTTTGCGGAGTTAAGTGCACAGGCGTTTCTCTTTTTGTAAGATGATTTGAAGGTTTGGGATTTTGAATTTCGGTCATTGTTATTTGTTTGTTATTTGTGATTTGTGATTTGTAATTTACATTAACTTCTGTCCTCTGACTTCTCACTACTTACTGCTTACTCCTTACGCCCTACCCTACCACCATCGCCACCGTGTGCTTCAAAGTTGTGCCAATCAAATCCAGCACCGGCATGGGATAAAAACCCAGCAGAATGACAATCAGGGCCAGGGGGGTCAGGGTAAAAGCCTCGCGCAGGCTGATTTCTGGAAGCTCGGCCCACTTTTTGTTCTGGGGCCCCAGAAACATGCGCTGCATGGTCCAGAGAAAATAGGCGGCAGTGAGGATGATGCCGGTGGTGGCAGTTATGGTGATTATTTTGTACTGCTGGAAGGAACCAACCAGCACCAGTGCTTCGCTGATAAAGCTGGATAGTCCCGGCAGCCCCAGGCCAGCAAAAAAGGCCAGGCCGGTGTAGCCCGCATAAATCGGCATGGTCTTGGCCAGACCGCCAAAGCCGTCTATATCGCGAATGTGAGCCCGATCATAAATCACCCCCACCAGCAAAAAGAGCATGGCGGTGACAGTGCCGTGGTTGAACATCTGCAGCACTGCTCCGTTGATTGCGGTGGTGTTAGTGAATACCGACATGCCTAGCATCACGAAACCCATGTGGCTGATGCTGGAATAGGCGATGAGTTTTTTCAAATCCGTCTGCGCCATGGCACAGAGGGCACCATAGATGATGCTTACCAAGCCAAAGATGGCACCGTACAGAGCGAAGGCGAGAGCCATGTCGGGGAGCAGCGGATAGGAAATCCGCAAGATCCCATAGGTTCCCATCTTCAGGAGGACTCCAGCCAGAATGACGCTTATGGCAGTGGGTGCCTCCACGTGGGCATCCGGCAACCAAGTGTGGAAGGGTACCAGAGGGATCTTGATGGCAAAGCCAATGAACAACCCCAGGTAGCTGAGCCAGCGGACGGTGTGGTCCTTCAGCAAGGCCTGGTGTACAGCCTGGTCGGCCAGAATGGTGAGGTCAAAAGAGTGCAGCCCGGTGGTGGGTTCCACCGAACCGAAATAGAAGACCAGCATGACAATGAGCATCAGCACACTACCCACCAGGGTAAAGAGGAAAAACTTGATGGCGGCATATTCTTTGTTGGGCCCACCCCATACCCCGATAAGGAAATACATGGGTAACAGCATCAATTCCCAGAACACATAGAAGAGGAAAAAGTCCAGGGCGCAAAAAACTCCTACCATGCTGGTATTCAGGAGAAGGAAGAGGGCGAAATAACCCCGGACGTGTTCATTGATGTTCCACGAGGCAATGACACAGAGAAAGGCCAGTAGTGCAGTAAGCAACACCATGGGAACACTGATCCCATCTATGCCCAGATAATAATTTATATTAAAAGCGCTGATCCACGGGACCTTTTCCACGTACTGGAATCCTGTACTCAACCGATCAAATTGGACGTAGAGGTTTGCCGCCCACCAGAGAGGCGGGATAGTGGCAGCCACGGCGATGAGTTTCATCAAGGTGGGATACTTTTTGGGCACCAAGAGGATGAGACCGGCTCCAAGGAGCGGGAAGAAGATCATCCAAGACAAGAGGTGATCTGGCAGCATTTGTCAATTCTCCTATTTAAGTCACCGTAGAGTTGCTTCGTTTGTAGAATCCACCTAAACACTAAAATAGCAACATACACACGCACAGACCGAATATCCCCAGAACTACCGAATACAGGTAATGCTGTACTCTGCCTGTCTGCAAATGCCTGAGCGCCGCACCCCAGCGTTTGAAGATATCGGCCAGACCGTTGACCGTGCCATCTACTATTTTCAGCTCCTCCCAGCCAATGAGAAAAGCGAATTTGGCAGTGACCCTGGAAGAAAGATTTACCGCACCGTCAATGGTGTTCAGGTCGAAACGCCCGCTCAAACCTACTAGTTTCAGGATAGGACGCACAAAAAGTGTCTGATAGACTTCATCCACATAGTATTTCTCAAAGAGCAGCCGGTGCAGACTGGCGAAACGGGCCGCCACCTGGCCTGGTAGCTCGGGCCGTTTCACATAGAAAAGCCACCCTAGATAGATACCGCTGGTCGCCACCCCAGTGGATATCAGCATCAGAAGCAGTTCCAGCCAATAAGCATGTGCTTGGTGGCCCGAGGCTCCATGGCTACTGAGCACAGGGCCCAGGAAGTCGTGAAGTAGATTGGGCAAGTGGGTTATTGCCGGTAGGCCGATGACACCCCCTACCGCTGAGAGCACGGCCAGAACCATGAGAGGCAGCGTCATTACTGCCGGGGATTCGTGCAGGTGCTTCTCCTTTTCTGAACCTCCCCGGAAACTACCCATAAAGGTTAGGGCAACCAATCTGGTCATGTAGAAGGCGGTGAGCCCTGCAGTCAGCAGACCCAGGGCCCAGAGTGCTTTTCCCAAGCCTGCCACGGGAAGGTGACTATTAAAAGTGGCCCACAGAATCTCGTCTTTACTCATAAACCCGGAAAGCGGTGGTATGCCGGATATGGCCAGGTACGCCACCATAAAGGTTAAGTAGGTGTGCGGCATATATTTCTTCAGGCCACCCATCTCCTGCATGTCATTGGAGTGGACAGCATGGATGACGCTGCCGGCTCCCAGAAAGAGCAAGGCCTTGAAAAAGGCGTGGGTAATCAGGTGAAAAATCCCGGTGCTGAAGGCCGCCACCCCCACGGCCAGGAACATGTAGCCCAACTGACTGATGGTGGAATAAGCAAGGACCCGCTTGATGTCATCCTGAGTCAAAGCAATGGTAGCGGCATAAAAAGCGGTCACCCCTCCCACCACTGCCACCACCGCCATGGCAGCCGGAGCGGTCACATAAAGGAAATTAAGCCGGACAATCATGTAGACTCCGGCCGTCACCATTGTTGCCGCGTGAATGAAGGCGCTAACCGGTGTGGGGCCAGCCATAGCATCGGGTAGCCAGACGTAGAGCGGAATTTGCGCCGACTTCCCGGTGGCACCAACAAGGAACAACAGGGCCACCCAGGTGGCCACCCCGACTCCCAGAATGGGGCTGGCCGTGCCAAGTAGGGGGATGGCTTCCCTCAACTGCTGGAAACCCAAGCCGGTCATGGTGCCGTTGCTAGCTTCAAACAGAGTCCAGAACAGCAGCATCAACCCCACAAAGAAGCCAAAATCGCCCACCCGGTTGACGATAAAAGCCTTCATGCCCGCCTGTGCTTTTTCCAGGTCAGTAAACCAAAAGCCAATGAGCAGGTAGGAGCAGAGGCCCACACCTTCCCAGCCAACGAACATAAGCAGCAGGTTGTCGGCCAGGATCAGTAGTAGCATGGAGAAGGTAAACAGGTTCAAATAGGCAAAATAGCGACCCTGGCTCTCATCTCCTGCCATATAGCCGACAGAGTAGAGATGAATGAGAAACCCCACTCCCGTGACCACCAGGCAAAGAGCCATGGAGAGGGGGTCCAACCTGAAAGCCACTTCCAGGCCGAAACTGCCCTGATGCCAGACGGTGAGTATCCACTGATACAGCGACTGGATGAGAAAACGCTGCTGTGGCTCCTCAATCCCAAGAAGGGTGAAAAACCCGGCCACAGAAATCAGAAATGAGATGAATATGCTGGCACAGCCGACAAAATGAATGATCCGGGCAGGAAGCCGCTTACCCAACAGTCCATTGATCACCGCCCCAGCCAGGGGAAGGCATGGAATGAGCCAGAGGATATTTTTCATATGCTGCGGATCAATTAAGTTGACCATGGTTCTCTGAAAGAAAGAACGTCCGTTAAATCCGAATATCGAAACAACAGAAATTCAGGAATTTAGGGATTCAGGGATTCAGGGATTTTGGAATTATGGAATAAGGTTATGCAATCCCAAGCTTGTATTATTTTTGAATTCCTCAATTCCCTAATTCCTTAATCCCTAAATTTCTCGATTTGTTTCGTGCTTCGTGCTTCGAAACTGGGAACCTGCCCGTAGGGTGGGAGTCCGAAAAACCAATTTCGAATTTCAGTTGCATCAAATTGACAATCGTTTGCTAAGGTGGAATTTTTAGTTAATGACCGAACGATGATTGTTTACCCATGCAACTGTTTGAACTCCTCCACGTCAATGGTCTTCATTCTGCTATAGAGAGAAAGGACAATGGCCAAAGCCACGGCCACCTCGGCTGCGGCGATGGCAATGATGAATAAGGTGAAAACCTGACCACTGAGCAGGCTTGTCGTTTGAGAAGGTTCCAGAAATCGCGAAAAGGCAACAAAGTTGAGGCCGGCCCCATTCAGAACAAGTTCAATACCCATGAGGATGCCAATTGCGTTCCTTCTGGTAAGCACCGTGTACATACCCAGGCAGAAAAGAAGAGAACTCACAACCAGAAAACTTGGAAGGCTATACGGCACGACTATTCTCCTCCCACACTTCGCCTCACTATTAGAACCGCCCCAACCAATGCTACCAGGAGCAATACCGAGGCAACTTCAAAGGGAATGAGATACTTGCCCAGTAGCAGATCACCGATTGCCGCCGAGGCGGGCTGAGGCTCCCCTAGAGCAGACGCCACGGGCCACAGGGACTTGGTTGACGTTAATATCAAGGCCACCAGGATGACTCCGGTTAGGACAGCAGCGAAGAGTTTGCCGGGTAACTGGATGGATAGTGGTAATAACTTGCCCCTCTGGGTCATCATCACCCCGAAGATGATCAGGATCAAAATGCCGCCGATGTACACAATCACCTGGACCACTCCGATGAAATCGGCACCCAGGAGCACGTAGAGGCCGGCTACCCCAAATAAGGTAATGAGCAAGGAGAAAGCGGCATGGACGATGTTACTGGAGAGAGCTACCCAGAAACAGGGAATTACCGTTAATAGTAAAAAGACATTGAAGATTATATCTTTCATTTTCTTCTATCCAATTGTGAGGAGCAAACAACTCAGACTGAAAGCATGGGGCATGGAGCATAGGGCTAAGGAAAAAATACTATTCGGCTAAACCTTGTGCCTTGCGCCTTGCGCCTTGCGCCGTGTCCTTACTGGCTCCTATCTATTGTTCTTTCTCCTCGCTTTTCTGTCTTTGCACCTTTTTCACTTTGGCTTTCTGTTTGGCCACTTCGGCCAGCTGCAACCGTTCCAGATAAAGCTCAGGACTGATAAATTCCCTGATCAGAGTGCGGTATTCAAAAGTGGCCCCTTCAAACCTACGGGTGAAAAAAACAGCATCCGTGGGGCACACCTCCACGCAGAAGCCGCAAAACATGCACTTGGAGTAGTCAATTCTAAAGGTTGTCGGCGCCTTGCCCTTGCGGCCTTCAATCTTGACGCCTTTTACCCTGATTACATCAATGGGGCAGTCCTGCGCACACAGAAGGCAGGATATGCATTTGAGCTCGTCGTAGCCCAGCAGACCCCGGTAGCGTTTCGATAGCTCGGTATTGAGAGGTCCTTTGTAGATTTGCTGGCTGGCCCCAAGCAGGGGTTCAAAGGGAGGCTTCAGATTCTTTTTGCTAGGGAGAGATGCATCTTTGGATCCACCATCGATGATATCATGAGAGGGGTACTGTAGGGTCACCTTACGCTCGAAGAAGGCTGTTTTGAAGGTAATCCACATACCCATGGAGATAGTGGTGACACTCTCGTAGATGTTGCCGAAGTAAGCTGTTATACCTTTAATAATTTTCAACCTTCGCCCTCACCCGTCAGCTAAAAAGCCACATCCAGAATCCTTGTCCAAGCAGACAGACGAATCCCATAGGAATAAGATATTTCCAGCACACCCCCATCAACTGATCTACTCGCAATCGGGGAAGGGTCCAGCGCCACCAGAGCACCACGAATGAGAGCAGCATTGCCTTGCCAAAAAAGACCAGAAACGGCACCAGATACTGAAAGAACGCCCAGTAAATAGTGGAAAGGTAAGCGCGGAGCGGCAGGTGGAGGGCCAACACCAAAGCACCGCCAGCAAAGACAAGCCCCAAAACCAGTAATTCGGAATGGAAGCGGACGAAGCGGCTACCGAAGAAAGCCCGCTTGCGGCGCACGTCCCAAACAAAGGCCCGCAACGCCTTCCAGGCCAGGAAGGTGGCAGCCAGTGCAACTACCAGCAAGAGCATTAAGACCTGAGGCCGGGCCATGAAACTACCAAAGCTTCGGCCCAGTGGTCCCAACTCACCCACGTCCAGAAGTGGAACCTGCCAGCCGCCGAGGAAACAGGTCACCGCCACTGCGGTGATCACGTAAATGTTGCCGAATTCAGCCGCGAAAAAGACGCCAAAGTTGTAACCAGCCACCAACTCGGACTCCGCCTCAGGAATGTCAAAGGGCACCCGGTTGATCTCGGCAATGGCCGAGATGAAATAGATAAAGAAGGCCAAGAAACTGAAAGGACTACTGAAGATGAACCAGTGGTGAATGCCGCCAGCTTGAGCCCGAATAATTCCCTGCATACTCATGGTGCCGGCCATGAGCACCACCACTAGAATGGCCAGGGCATTGGGGATCTCGTAACTGACAATCTGGGCGGCTGAGCGCATACCGCCCAGCAAAGCAAACTTATTGTTGGAGGCCCAGCCCGCCATGATCAGCCCAATCACAGTAAAGGAACCGGTGGCAAGTAAGTATAAAACCCCGACATTCAGGTCGCTTATGATCCATTTGGGCCCAAAAGGAATAACCACGAAGGACAGGGTGGTGCCTAAAAGGAGCAGATACGGGGCGAACTTGAAAATATTCCGGTCAGCTGCAGCGGGAATAATATCCTCTTTGAGAATGAGCTTGACGCCATCGGCCATAAATTGTACGAGCCCGTAGGGTCCTACCCGGTTGGGGCCCCTGCGCGCGTTGGTCCATCCCGCAACCTTTCTTTCGAAAAAGGTATAAAGGCCTGACATCACCCCAAAGAAATTCAGTACGATAAAACCACAGGTCAGCATCACTAACGCAGCCGTCGGCACATAGCCCAATTTCTGCAGGAAGGCGAATTGTCCAAAAAGATCGTTTACTAGGTTTTCCATAAGAGAAAGTGCCTAAAGAGAAAGTGACTAAAGTGAACTAAAGTATCTGAAATGTCTAAAATTAGTGACTCGTTTCGCCGCGTCTCCGTATCTCCGCGTCTCCGTGTCATCTTGTCGTTCCTAGTGCATACTGCTTCCTGCCCGCCTGTCCCGAGCTTGTCGCGGGGCTGCCCGCTGCCTGCTG
>CAMYLW010000072.1 GCA_947259475.1 Thermodesulfobacteriota bacterium | reverse complement strand
ATTGCTGTTGGCAAGGGCAACATCTTGAAAAATGGCGATATTGTCCCCCCAGATGTAAAGAAAGGTGACAAGGTGCTCTTCGGTAAGTATGCCGGCACTGAAATCAAAATTGATGGTGAGGAACATATACTCATGCGTGAGGATGACATTCTGAAGGTGGTTGAAAAATAACGAGGCCACCACTTGAGGAGGTATATGAAACATGGCTGCTAAAGACATTAAGTATTCTGAAAAAGCCAGGGCGAAAACCATTGGAGATATAGGACTATCATGCAAGTTGTCGAAACAATACATGACACAGTGCAGGATGAGAGACAGCCTGAACTCCTCAATATTGCCTTAGTGGGAGGAGGCTCCGGCTGCAAAGCCCTTATCCAGTTTCTTGAAACGCACATTCTACGCCATATCCACGTTCATATTATCGGAGTGGCTGGCGCACACAAGCATGCCCCAGGTCTTGCCTATGCTCGTGAAAAGGGAATCTACACGACCAGTGACTATCGAAATCTCTTTGACCTCGAGAATCTCCATTTGATCATTGAACTTACTGGACGTGATGACGTTCTTCGTGAGATTGTGCGTAGTAAGCCCAAACACCTCAAAGTGATGGATCACCTTAGTGCGAGACTGTTTTGGGAACTCATCGAACTGCAAGAAGAAAAGACACGATGTGAAAAGAGATTGGTGCGGGCTAACCAGTTGACATCGGTGGGGCGTATGGCCTCTTATCTGGCTCATGAAATTCGGAACCCCCTCGTGTCCATCGGCGGCTTTGCCGACAATATTTTGGAAGCACCAGAGTTGCCCTCGAGCCTCAAACCAAAAGCTCAAATTATCGTAGACGAGGTTAGGAAGCTCGAAAGGGTGCTCAAGAAAATGTGGGAATATATCCGTCCACTTAAAAAGAATGCAACAAAGCACAACTATAACGAAGTGGTAGAGAAGGCATTTCGCATTCTGGAGCCGGAGTTTAGATCTCGGGGGGTGGATATTACCCTGAAGCTGGATAGGGGGATGCCAGATAGCCTTTTCGACCTAGATCTCATACTTGACGCATTGCTTTCTGTAGCTCGCGGCCTAATGGTGCTCATGGAATCTGGCCAGAAATTTTCAGTACGGACTGAGATCTGCTGGGACACAGTCGGAGTATACTTCGAAGCAAAAGGTGGCGTTATTTCGACACACATCTTGGAGGAGATGTTCAATCCATTCTCGGATCATCAGGAGACCTATACTGGACTGGCCGTAGCCATGAGTAAGAAGATTGTCGATGATCACGGCGGCGACATCAAAATCGCCAGTGAAGAGGGAGTTGGAACAACGATTATCATCGAACTCCCCATTGAACGGTAGTTGCTCATCAAACAATGCTCTCGAAATCTTATAAAAGCTGAGATTGCGGGCAATGAACAAGTGATCCCTCGAGTAAGCTAGATCTTATTGAAGGACTGATTCCAATGTTAACGCAAGAAGAACAGTCGAAAGTTAAATTCAACACCTCTTGTTCGAAAGAAAGCAATGAGGCGCTGGCGGCTCTTCTCAAGCTGAGCAATTTTCTCTCTAGCAGCTCAGAATTAGCTTCTCTCCTGGAGGGGGCCCTATCCATTGTGCTTGACCACTTTAGGCTGGATGCCGGCCGGGTCTATCTCATGGACGAGACTGAACAGTACCTCACCTTGGCTGCCTATAAAGGTTTGGACATCTCGGGATTGGAGAATGTGCACCTCGATGAGGGGTTCTCAGGGAAATCAGCACGAACGAAGTCTTTCATCGCCCAACACATTTCCGAATTAGACGACACAGAGAGGGCAGAGATTCTAGCTCGTAAGGGCCTTGAAATCATCATTTGCGTGCCATTCATTAGCATGGATCGTGTGGAAGGCGTGATGAATCTGGCAGCAAAGAAGATCATACGGTTGAGCCAGGGAGATATAGATTTGCTCATGGCCATGGGGCACCAGATTGGAGTAGCTTGCAGCCACGTGAGAACATACATGCACCTGCAAGAAAAAGTCCGAGAAGTGCAGGAAAATGAAAAAGCCATCAAGTTCTTTGCCTGTTCTGCATCACATGATCTAAAAAGTCCTTCCATGGGTCTGTACGGCCTCCTAAAAAGACTTCAGAAGGAATACGTTCACTTACTGGATGATAAGGGAAAGTCTTATTTCGATCAGGTTTTGAAGGTAGCAGGACAAATTGTTTCTTCTGTGGAACAGATCAACGGTTATATAACCACCAGAGAAGTACCGCTCCGCCTCGAAGAGGTCAGCACAAAAGAAGTCTTGGCCAAGCTTAGACACGAGATCTCCGAGTTGTTAGAGGAGCGTCGAATTAGGTGGGTGGAGCCAGTATCTCTACCGGAAATCGTAGCAGATGAGCTGTGCATGGTGAGGATTTTTAGAAATTTGCTGGATAACGCCCTGAAGTATGGGGGAGCGGGGTTGAGTGAAATCCGGTTTCAATACCGGGAGACCGGACAGACTCTTTCAAGTTTTTCAGCGCCAGGCGAGTTCCAGAGGTACTGAAGGATCGGGGCTAGGCCTAGCCATTGTCAGGGAAATTGCCAAAAGACACCTTGGTGATGTCTGGGTGGAGTCTGCGCCCGGCCCAGGTACAACTTTTTCCTTTTCCATATCCCGAGAATTGGATTCTCCACTGTCACCATCTCGCTAGCAACCTTTGCAGATTGTCCGAGGCGTAACCTTTTTCAAGGGCCGCGGTGCTTACACTGGGGTGAGAGGGATGTTATCTTCACCAGAACCAGCCTGACAGACCTTCCCAGGTTGAAAGAGGTTATACTTGCCATCGATCCGAGTGCCTTTGTAGCGGTCAACAACACGCTAAAGCTTTTTGGAAAACGGCATGGAATGAGAAAAGTTTATTGGATATGGTATTGATTACTATGCAGACCCTAATTTTTTGGGATCCCCCACGGTCGTCAAACGTCTTCTTTGGCGAAAAAATCTGCGCCCGGCGGACGCGGCCGTGATACCCGCTTTCATAGAGTTAAGGAGTGATAAATTATTTGAAAAGGGTTTAGTTTCTGCAGAAGCGAGATCATTCTACTATGCTCAGATCTAAAACGATACATCAGTGGCTCTCTACCAGCTTGCAAATCATTCTCCTAATAGGCTTGGTCCTCTCAATCTCCGAGCACCGCTGGCTTATTGCGTTTCTTGTGGCAGGCATCCTGATCTTAACTGTTTTACCGACAGCCTTGGGCAAGCGGTTCGCTGTATATATTCCTCCTGAATTTGAACTGCTTGCCATCCTATTCATTTTCGCCTCACTTTTTCTCGGCGAGGTCCGTGGTTACTACGTTAAATTCTGGTGGTGGGATGTGCTGCTGCACGCTGGCTCGGGTTTTCTGCTTGGTATCATGGGATTTCTACTTGTTTACGTTTTAAATCAAGAGGAAAAAATCCAGCTTCACATGAAGCCGGCATTTGTTGCTCTGTTCTCATTTGTTTTTGCGGTAGCCATCGGCTCTCTATGGGAGATCTTCGAGTACTCTATGGACAGCCTTTTTGGGCTTAACATGCAAAAGAGCGGCCTCGTCGATACAATGTGGGACCTCATTGTGGATGCAGTTGGAGCTCTCGTTATCTCCGTGCTCGGCTATTTGTATATGAAACGCGGCTCTGAGTATTTCGTTGAAAAATGGATTGCCAAATTCGTCGAGGGTAATCCAAGGCTGTTCGGAAAGGAGAGGTAACGATCCTCGGCTGGCAAGGGAAAGAAGTTGGAGCCACTCTCCTCGAATGATGTCTCAGAATAGCGCAAGAGCGTGGCATCGAGACTGTCTTGGGCGTTGTCTTGCGAGGGAATGCGGGTATGCTCGCTCTTGGTGGTAAGCTTGGCTTTAAAGCATCCAGCTCTGATGAGCCGGGCGAATTGGAATTGACCATTGATCTCAGCTGTGTTGTTTTTTAAACAACAATAATTTCTTGCACTTCTTTATGAAGGAGCTTGCCATGAAAATTGGTGTATTCAGCACGAAATCCTATGACCGAGTTTTTCTGGCGGCGGCCAACAAGGACCACGGGCACGAGTTTGTTTTCTTTGAAGTCCGCATTACTCCTGAGACTGTTTCTTTAGCAAAAGGATTTCCGGCTATCTGCATTTTCGTTAATGACCAGCTTGACGCTTCCATGCTGGATACGATCGCTCAACATGGAACCCGTTTAGTTGCATTGCGTTGCGCTGGTTTCAACAACGTTGATCTTGCCGCAGCCAAGCGTTATGGTGTAACTGTGGTGCGCGTCCCTGCTTACTCGCCCCACTCGGTGGCTGAACACACAGTGGGATTGCTTTTGACCCTCAACCGAAAGATTCATCGTGCTTTTGCTCGCGTGCGGGAAGGGAACTTTGCTCTCGACGGTCTACTCGGTTTCGATATACACGGTCAGAGCGTGGGAATAATCGGGACTGGTAGGATCGGTGCAGAAGTTGCCAAGATTATGTATGGATTTGGGTGTCATTTACTCGCGCACGACATCAGGCGTAATCCAGAATGTGAAAAAATAGGAGTGCGCTACACCTCTCTCTCAGAGCTTTACGCGCAATCAGACATTATCACGTTACATTGTCCGTTAACGCCTGATACCTATCACTTGATCGACTACAGGGCACTGGACCAAATGAAGCCGGGTGTGGTTCTCATAAATACGAGTCGCGGTGCACTTATTGATACACAAGCAGTCATTAAGGGACTAAAATCGGAGAAAATTGGCTATCTTGGTTTGGATGTCTATGAAGAGGAGGCGGATTTGTTTTTCGAGGACTTGTCCGATAAAGTTATCCAAGACGATGTGTTCGCGAGGCTCCTCACCTTTCCTAATGTTGTAATTACTGGCCATCAGGCCTTTTTTACCAAAAATGCCCTTCAAAAAATCGCCGAGACCACAGTCGGCAACATAACAGAGTTTGAACGAGATGGTGTTTGCAAAAATGAGGTCAGAGTGGAAAAGGTCACAGGATAAACGCTTGATAGGAAGAACGTTCAATGTCAGAACTATCCAACGGATACATATCAAGGCCTCGGGTGCCTCTGCTCAATGATGTTTTCCAGCCGGCTCACTTCTTCTTTCAGAGATTTTTCAAAAGAGAAGCATCCAGCAGCATTCTGCTACTTGCTGCAACCGTGGCGGCGCTTATCTTGGCCAATTCCATTCTCGCTCGCACCTACCATGGACTCTGGCACACCGAATTATCCCTGGTCCTCGGAGCGTATCGCATCACTAAATCACTCAGCCATTGGATCAATGACGGACTCATGACCTTCTTCTTCTTTACTGTTGGTCTTGAGATCAAGCGGGAACTTCTCGTTGGCGCCCTCGCTTCCCGGCAAAAAGCACTGCTTCCGGTTATCGCAGCCCTTGGTGGCATGCTTGTTCCGGGTCTCATTTATCTTGCCTTCAACTATGGCACCCCCAATGCCGGCGGCTGGGGCGTACCTATGGCGACAGACATTGCCTTTGCCCTGGGGGCCATTGCTATATTTGGCAGAAAACTGCCCATCGGCCTGAGAGTCTTTTTAACCGCCTTTGCTATCGCCGATGATTTGGGGGCGGTATTGATCATCGCCCTCTTTTATACCAAAGGAATTGTCTGGCACTATCTCATCATCTGTATTGTCTTAGCCCTGGGGCTCGCCATCGCCAACCTTCTCTGGATCAGCTGGACTCCGCTGTATGGCCTTCTGGGTCTGGGCATCTGGTTTGCCGTGCTCGGCTCCGGGGTTCACCCAACGGTAGCTGGAATCGTGGTTGCCCTATTTATCCCAGCCCGGGCGAAATATAACACCGATCAGTTTGTCCGGAAGGTGGACCAGATCATGGATTCATTCAAATGTGAAGAAGAGAGCTGTGGCATCTCAATTCTGTTGAACCGAGAGCACCTGAATGCGGTCCATGCCTTGGAGGTGGCCTGTCGCGATGTTGAGACGCCTCTGCAGCAGCTCGAGCACGGACTGCACCCCCTGGTTGCATTTGGAGTCCTGCCCCTTTTCGCCTTTGCCAATGCAGGATTAACCCTCAAGGGAATGAACCTATCCGGTGCCGTATACCATCCCGTCACCCTCGGCATCATCTTTGGACTTTTCATTGGCAAACCAGTGGGCGTCGCCGCATTCTCCTTCCTCGCAGTGAAAACTGGATTAGCCTCTTTACCAGCGGGCGTTAGATGGCCACATATTGTTGGAGCGGGGATGCTTGGAGGTATAGGATTCACCATGTCGTTGTTCATCTCCGGTCTTTCTTTCACCGCGCCGGTTCTGCTCGACTACTCAAAGCTGGGAATATTGTTGGCGTCTACTCTATCAGCACTGGCAGGCATTGCGATCCTTGGTGTTGACTATGCCTTCTCTAAAAAGTCGGCCGTTACCAATAATCTCGGAAATGCTACAGGACGTGAGCACCCTTAGTCCAGAAAACGTCC
Organism: Thermodesulfobacteriota bacterium; assembly: GCA_947259475.1. Taxonomy (GTDB): domain Bacteria; phylum Desulfobacterota; class Syntrophobacteria; order BM002; family BM002; genus BM002. The sequence continues at coordinate 3,628 of CAMYLW010000072.1, read as the reverse complement.
ATACGGAAATCGATCTATCTTTGGCGAGCCTTGGCCGGAGAACATTTCGTATATCCCGAAATGAGATTATCCTACCAAGTGAAAGAATCAATGTGGTGAGAATTGACTCCACGAAGTTTGTTTTCGATTTTGCTACACAGAAGCAACAAGAATCCGGGGAGTAAGTAAAATCCCCCCTCAGTCCCCCCTTTAGAAAAGGGGGGAAGGCTACCTATTTTTTCTGCCTTCTCTTTTTCTTTTTTGATTGATGCCCTTTTCTTCTTTTAATTTTTTCGGCAATCTTTTCCTTCTTTGCCGCCACTCTGTGCTTGAGTTTTGTCTGGTAACCGTGCACGGCAGAGAATGCCAGATAATAACCCAGCAGAGCCAACGGTACACCCACTATCACTCCCCCAACAGTGGTAGCAAGGAGGATTTTTGCACCAGCTTCTTTGAGTGTTGGAAGGTCAAGACCAGTCAGAAGTTTAGGCGCGATTTTGAATCCGAACATTTTGGCGCCAACAAAATAAGAGAAGCTGTAAATGAAGGGTGCGGTCAAGGGATTGGTAATCCAGACAGCAACGGCTGCGGAGATCTTGTTCCATTTGAAAAGCGCTGCAAAGAAGACCGCTATGGGCATTTGGAAGCCGATGGTGGGAGTCATCCCAATAAAAAGGCCAAGGGCAAAGCCGAGAGCAATTTCCCTGGGACTTCCCCTGATCTTTAGAAATCTCCCATATGCTCGCTTAAATGAGTAGTTTAAGCTCCATCTTTTTTCTCGTTGCTTTTTTATTCTGATTCTCCCCATAGCAGGTCTTATGACGGCTCAGATTGCTTCGGCGGTGGCGCGAAGAGTGTCGCCGGCGAGAATCCCCAAGCCACCGCTGTAGGTTGGCATTTCAGGCTCCAAGCCAACTTCCATGGAGAAATAAGTGAAAACGAACGAATTGGTCATAGCTCCTCCTTTAGCCCGGATTTGCTGGGCAATACTAAATCTTGCATTAAACACCCCAAGAGCGTAGACTTGGCTCGTTTCTGTTCATTGCTTCTTCCCGAAAGTAAGAATTAAGTGCTTAAGGTACGATAATGGCAGAGAGAGTGCTTGGCAAGCCCAGTTCCGATGTTGATAGAGCTACACTGGGGACCTTCGCCGGGGTTTTCACTCCGAGCATTCTGACCATCCTCGGCATAATTCTCTTCCTGCGGCTGGGGTATGTGGTCGGAAATGCAGGCCTGGCTCGCGCCTTGGTCATCATCGGCCTGGCCAACGGTATCTCCATTCTGACCAGCGTCTCACTTTCTGCCGTCGCCACCAATATCAAGGTCAGGGGCGGAGGAGACTATTATCTCATATCTCGTACCCTCGGCGTGGAGTTCGGCGGCGCCATTGGCATCGTTCTCTTTCTCGCCCAATCGGTCTCTATCGCCTTTTACTGTATTGGCTTCGGCGAGGCCGTGGCCAGTTTCATTCCGCATGCTGCCAAATTTCTTCCCCAGATCATAGCCGCTCTTGCAGTGTCTTTTCTCTTTGTCTTCGCCTGGTTGGGCGCTGACTGGGCCACCAGGTTCCAGTACATGGTAATGGCCATACTAGTAGCCGCGCTTATCTCCTTTTTTGCCGGCGGCCTGCCCAAGTGGGACAGTACGATTCTGGCTCAAAACTGGGCCCCACCTGCTCTGGGTGCCAACTTCTGGGTCCTCTTCGCCATCTTTTTTCCAGCGGTCACAGGGTTTACCCAGGGAGTAAGTATGTCCGGCGACCTCAAGGATCCGGGTAAAAGCCTGCCGCTGGGAACGTTTTTTGCTGTGGGCGTGTCGATCATTGTTTACTTCGGCGTGGCGGTGGTGTTCGCGGCAACAATTCCCAACGAGGTCCTGATGCACGATTACACTGCCATGAAAGGTGTTGCCCGTATCGGCTTCTTTATTGATGCAGGAGTAATCGCAGCCACCCTGTCTTCTGCCATGGCCTCTTTTTTGGGAGCACCGCGCATCCTGCAATCCCTCGCTAGTGACCGCATCTTTCCATTCCTGCTGCCCTTTGCCAAAGGTTCTGGCCCTGCTGGAAATCCTCGCAGAGGTGTTCTCCTTTCGGGGGCAATCGCTTTAGGGACAATAACTCTGGGTAATCTGAACCTGATTGCATCGGTGGTCTCGATGTTCTTTCTGATCTCTTACGGCCTTCTCAACTATGCGACTTTCTACGAGGCCCGAGCGGCCAGCCCCTCCTTTCGCCCACGCTTTCGTTGGTTTGATCTTCGGCTCAGCTTTCTCGGTGCACTGGCGTGTTTTGGAGCGATTCTAGCCATCGATTTGGCAGCTGGCGCTTTTGCAGCTGCGGTTCTTGTTGCCATCTACCAGTATCTCCAACGAACTGCCGGCCCGGCTCGGTGGGCAGACAGTCGTCGCTCTTACTACCTCCAACGGGTGCGGGAGAATCTGTTGGCTGCAGCTGGCGAGCCCGAGCATCCGCGGGACTGGCGTCCTCACTTGCTAGCGTTCTCAAACGACTCTCATCGGCGCAGGCAGCTGCTTCGCTTTGCGTCCTGGCTCGAGGGTGGCAGCGGTCTCACCACCGCCGTGAGGGTTCTTGAAGGAGAAGGTCTGAGAATGCTAAAGCTCCGAGAAGAAGCAGAAGCTGAACTTCGAGCCGATATCTCAGAATACAACCTGAAAGCGTTTCCCCTTGTTGTCGCTGTACCCAATCTCAACCTTGGCGTTCACACCCTGGTTCAGTCGTTTGGAATCGGGCCTTTGCGGGTAAACACTGTGCTCCTCAACTGGCTGGAAAAACTTCCGAGGGGTATCCTTGGCCTCGGGGAATCGCAGTATGCCCACAATCTCAGAACAGCTTTTCGATTAGGCTGTAATATCGTCGTCTTGGATGGTAAGGAAGATGAGTGGGCCTCTTTGGAGGCTATACCGCAAAATGAACGGCGCATAGATGTCTGGTGGTGGGACGATGCCACCAGCCAATTAATGCTGCTGCTCGCATACCTGATGACCCGGAATGATGAGTGGGCTGAGGCGAGGATTCGTCTACTGGCTCCGGGGCATGAACAGGAATCAGAAGAAAGGATGGAGAGCCTGAGAAAGACGCTTGAAGAGGCGCGCATCGAAGCTGAACCCGTGGAGCTTACAAATGTGAATGCTACAACAGTAACGGGCGAATCCGCAGATGCAGCCATGGTATTTTTCCCGTTTCGCCTGGGGGCCAATCAACTGCTGGATCCATTTGGTAATCCCCTTGAAGAAACTCTCTCACGCTTGCCTATTGTCGCTCTCGTTCTTGCAGGTGAGGATATCGATCTTGATGTAGAGCCTGAAAAAGGAAAAGTAGGAGAAGTCGCCGCAGCACTTGACGCTTTCACGGATACAGAGAAGAGAGCCCGAGAGACCGAAAAGGAAGCAGCTGAGGAGGCTGAGGAGGCAGAAGCCAAACTACGAGAGATCCGGGCTGCTGCCGCATCCGGTGCCAGTGAAGAGGAGTTGTCTAGTATTGAAACTGCTGCTCTTGAAGCCAAAGGCCGCGCGCGCAAGGCTGCCCGGCAAGCGGCGAAAGCACTGGCAAAACTGGAGGCCACTGCCAGAACACTGGAGGCGCTCGGGGCTAAACCAGCTCAGGGAAACAAGGACTCTAGCGAGTAGC
>CAMYLW010000071.1 GCA_947259475.1 Thermodesulfobacteriota bacterium | reverse complement strand
TTTCCTCTGCTGAAGCAATGCTGAGAACCAGTAAAGCTGAAGAGCTTCAATCCCCCTTGAACCTCAAAAATCCTGCTGCGATCGAGGCGGGAAAGAAATTATACTTTAACTTTTGTTATATGTGCCACGGCCCGAATCACGACGGCAAGGGAACCGTGGGGCAGAGTTTCAGTCCATTGCCGGGAGATATTAGAAGCGCCAAGGTACAAGCCATGCCAGCTGGAGTGCACTTTAAAGAGATAAGCTATGGAATTCCGGATGGCAGACAACCCGCGCTTGCCACGACAATCCCCGTACTCGATCGTTGGCGTATCGTGGCTTATATAAAATCCCTCGGTGTCCGCGAGTAAGATGAATTCTCCGTTCCCTACCTGCGATCTCTGCGGGCTTCCACTTCGCTACCAAAAGCTCTCCTCAACCACGCTCAGCAGAACATTCTATTTCTGCTGCCTGGGATGCAAACAAGTGTTCCATATGCTCATTGAATCATCCGATGCAGGGGATCCGGAATCACTCCGAGAAACAGAACTCTTCAAAAAGTGTCAGGAGATAGGAATAATTCCCAGATCTGAGGCTGAACTGGCAGAGACAGCTCGGGCTCAGGTTCTCCCTGCAACTCCTTTTTCACCGAATGGACCAGCTACAGAAACAAAATACCAGACACCGAGCCTTGATAGCGACACTTTGAGCTTGACCCTTAAGGTAGACCAGATGTGGTGCCCCGCCTGCGCCTGGGTCATTGAAGAGACTCTCAGGAGAACTCCTGGAATCATCGGCGCATCCTGCAACTTTGCCACCGACCGGGTTAGATGTGACTACGATCCGGTTCTTACCTCTCCACAGCGTATCATCGACTCTATAAAGGGGCTTGGCTACGAAGCTTTACTGCCGGGTGAAGAGACGGACGCCAGCGAAAAAAAGGGAGAGTTCATTCGCTTTGTTGTCTCCGCATTGCTAACCATGAATGTAATGATGCTCTCCTTTGCCCTTTATTCCGGTTTTTTTACCGAGTTCTCCCGGGAGACGATTTGGAAACTATCGTGGCCCATCTTCATTATGGCAAGCGTTGTTCTCTTCTATGGCGGTCGTAACATTTATCGCCGAGCGTGGGCTGGGATAACCACTGCGGCGTTCAGCATGGAGACACTCATAACAGCCGGCTCCTTCAGTGCCTATTCTTACAGCATTTATGGCCTGCTCAGCGGCAGCATTCACCTTTACTTCGACACAGCCTCAATGCTCATTACTCTCGTTCTTTTGGGAAAACTGCTTGAGGGTAGAGCCAAGGCTGAAGTCCAGGAGGACCTGGCGAATTTTTTCTCTCTCCGCCCCAGCAAAGCAAAAATTTGTTCCGAGCAGTATCCGCAGGGTCGCTATGTTGCCGCTGAGAACCTCCGACAGAATGACATCTTCAGGGTTGAAGAAACTGAGGTGTTACCTGCTGACGGATTTATTCTCGATGGCGAAGGAGCTGTGGATGAATCGTCTCTCACCGGTGAACCATTGCCTATTACCAAGAAAACTGGAGATCTCGTAAAGAGCGGCAGCAAGGTCCTTCAGGGGACATTTGAGATACGGGCCGAAGGGGTTGGAGAGGACTCAGTTGTTGGCCAAATGATAGCCATCATGGAGAAGGCGTTAGGAGAAAAGACACCTTTCGAGGGGAAAACCGAACGCGCCCTACAGTGGTTTGTTCCTGTTATCATTGCCCTCGGGGTGGGAACCGGCTTTGTCTGCCTGCTTTCGGGACTAACATTTGACCAGGCAATGATTCGGGCGGTCACCGTTATGGTGATCTCTTGTCCTTGCACTCTGGGTATTGCTATTCCCATGGCCAGGGTGGCCGGGATTTCACTGGCAGGGAGAAACGGTATCTTGGTCCGAGACTTTTCTTCCTTTGAGCAGGCTGACAGGGTTAACGCTTTCGTTCTCGACAAGACTGGGACGGTGACCAAGGGACAATGGTCACTGCTCGAGGTTATTCCGGTTGGCTCTTTATCGGGAGCGGAGATCCTCGGCTTGGCTGCGGCGCTGGAAAGGGAGTCGGACCATCTCATAGCTGCCGAGATCATCAAAGAAGCAGCAAAAGTGCAGGTGCAACCCGCGAACCTAGTGGGAATAGAGGTCTTTGAAAATGGGATATCTGGCACCTTTGGTGATGAGAAGGTAAAAATAGGTTCGAGAGAATTTCTTGCTGGTGAGTTGAAGGCTAGCCCAGATATTTCTGTTGGAGAAAAAAAGCCGGAACATTCCCTGGTATTTATGGGGTATGCGGGTCGAATGTGCGCTGTTTTTGTTTTTGGCGACGAATTAAAACCCAACTCAATCCCGGCGATGAACCGCCTTCATGGTGCCGGCTACCGGGTTGCCCTGGTCTCTGGAGACGATGATCAGACTACCAAATCAATTGCAGAAGAACTGGGGATCGAAGAAGCACAAGGTGGAAAACTACCCCAGGAAAAAGCCAACTTCATTTCTACAGTGCAGCAGCAAGGACAACTGGTGGCCATGGTTGGCGACGGCATCAATGATGCCCCCGCACTGGTTCAGGCAGACCTGGCTATTGCGGTTCATTCCGGTAGCGATCTGGGTAAGGAGGCGGCAGATCTTACCTTGATGCGGGGCGATCTTCTGCAGCTGTGGGACTTTGTCCTGCTGGCGAAAGAGGTTAAGAAAAAGATCCATCAAAATCTTGGCTTTTCTTTCATCTATAACCTTGTTAGCATTCCAATAGCCATGAGCGGATTGCTCACCCCCCTCATTGCAGTCTCTGCCATGCTATTGAGTAGCCTGAGCGTTATTGGTAATACGCTCCTGCTTCTTAGAAAAAACTAGCCTCTTCGGTCAGTTGACCGTGGTCCCTTGTGCAGAGATAAGGCGCATAGCGTTAAGGGCTCAAGGCGCAGGGCGCAGGGCGCAAGGCAAATTATAGAATCCAGTAGTCAGGAGTCAGGATCCAGAATCCAGGAGAAAAGACCAAAAACAATTATTGCAATCTTCTAGCTACTGACTCCTAGCCCCCGAATTATGTACTCTATGCTCAATGCTAAGTTCTAAAGACCCTTGTCCAAGAGAATTTCAGCCAGTACACTATAGACAGACCTTTTGCTGCCCGTGCCATTTTGACATTTTTGACATTGATGTTTAATTTTTTCTCATTAACTCCGACATAGTTAATAAGATTCTTTTTAGGAGGGGTTTAGGATAAATACCCGGAGTGAGAAGGAGGAGATTATGGACAGTGGTATGGATATTCAAAACACCGGGCTTCGTGGCATCGTTGTTGCCAGCACCAACATTGGTGAGGTGGACGGTTCTGTCGGGCGTCTCGTTTATCGAGGCTATCTAATCAAGGACCTGGCCGGCAAAGCTTCCTTTGAAGAAGTCGTGCATTTATTACTCAATGAGGCTCTCCCTAAAAAAGACCAACTCAAGCCTTTCTCGGCCCAACTTGCAGCAGAGCGAGCCGTACCCCCCGCACTGATTGCCGCCCTGAAGACCAGGCCGAAAGACGCCTTGCCCATGGACGTCTTGCAAGCTTGTGTGTCCATGCTCGCCCATCACGACCCTGAAGCTGACGATCCTTCCAGAGAAGCCGCCCACCGCAAGGCATTAAGATTGGTAGCCAAGTTAGCCACAGTTGCCGCCGCCTGGGAGCGAATCCGTAATGACCAGGAACCCATCGACCCCGATCCAAATTTAAGCCACGCTGCAAATTTCCTCTACATGATGAATGGCAAAGTACCGGACGAGGACATAGCCGGCTTTTTTGATGCCGCCTTGGTGATGCATGCAGAGCACGGTTTCAACGCTTCCACCTTCGCTGCCCGTGAGATCGCCTCAACCCGGGCCCACATGTATGCGGCGGTGGCTGGAGCTGTGGGGTCTCTGTCAGGTGAATTACACGGTGGTGCCAACACTCGGGTGATGGAAATGCTCATGGATATCGGCTCACCTGACAAGGTAGAAAGCTACGTTAATGAACAGTTTGACTCTGGCAAGAGGATCATGGGATTGGGGCATGCAGTCTACAAGGTAGATGATCCCCGGGCCCTAATTTTGGCCCCCATGTCCAAAGTGGTAGGTGAACGCTTTGGAGAAACGAAATGGTATGAAATGTCAGCACTCCTGGAGAAAGTTGCCAAGGAGCAATTCAAGGAGCGTAAAGGCAGGGACATTTATACCAACGTCGATTTCTACAGTGCCTCACTCTATTACATGATGGGCATTCCCATGGATCAATATACTCCTATTTTCGCCATTGCCCGAGTTGCTGGATGGACCGCCCATATCATAGAAGAGCAGTTTGCTGAAGCAGCGCCAAAACCAATGCTCTACCGCCCCGAGTCGGACTATGTTGGAGAATATTGCGGTCCTGCAGTTTGTGAGTTTGTGTCCATCGAAGATCGTTAAGCACTGTGTGCACTAGGAACTAGGAACTAAGCACTAGGAACCGTTAGCAGACCTATTTGTTTCGTTTCTTGAAAGCCAGATGCTAGAGAGGGGCAATGAACTCGCAAGTACTATTGGTTCAGCGAAGTCTGGTTGAGCAATTGCTTTCCTCTTGTGTCTAGTGTCTAGCGCCTAGTTACGAGAACTCTTGGAGAGATAGATAATCATAGGACTGATCAAGAGGAATATTCATGCAGGATAACGCAAGAGCCATGGTCCTGGCCTCCTTTGCGGCTGACTCACTCGCCCTGGGGGTGCACTGGATCTATGATGCCTCTAAAATTGCCAACGAATATGGCCGGGTTGAAACGTTTATAAGACCAAAAGAGGATTCTTATCACCCCACCAAGGACAGGGGGGAATTCACCCACTACGGTGATCAACAGCTTGTGCTCTTGGAATCAGTGGCCGTGAAAAACGGCTTCGACTTGAACGATTTCTCAGATCGCTGGCAGGGATTCTTCCAAGACTACAATGGCTACTTTGACGCCGCCACCAAAGAGACCCTGCAAAATTTCTCAAAAAGAAACGATCCCCAGAGCTCAGGCTCACCCTCCAATGATCTGGCCGGAACATCTCGCATCGCCCCTCTTGTTCTTTGCTATTCTAACGATTTGGGCGCACTGGTCGAGACCGCCAAAGTCCAAACCAGGATGACTCACCGTGATCCTTTGACCGTAAGATGTGCGGAGTTCTTTGCCAGAGTGGCCTGGAAGAATCTCAGAGGAACCCCTCCTGTCACGGCAGTCACTGAGGTTGCTCAAGAGACATTTCCGGAGACCATCATCGCCGAGTGGGTGGAGGAGGGCTTGGAATCCAAATCCATGGATAGTGTAAGTGCTATAGCCAACTTCGGACAATCGTGTCACACATCAGATGCTTTTCCCGGAGTCATCCACCTCATTGCCAAGTATGAGAATGATCTACGGGAGGGCCTTATCCAGGCAGTTATGGCCGGCGGTGACAACGCCGCCCGAGGAATGGCGGTGGGTATGATCCTTGGGGCTTATTTGGGTGAGGAACAACTTCCTGAGCCATGGGTCACCGAACTGAAGAAAAGAGAAGAGATTCAAAATCTTCTCAGCCAGATCGGGTGATGGAGGTTTATTTATGAAGCGCTTTCGTCTCCTGATCATCATTTCATCACTGCTTGCCCTTTTCTTTTTCTTGCGGGGCTATGCTTCTACCGTTGAACGAATCCATCGGGTAGCTGACGGCAAGGTTCTCTCCTTGTCTGAGCTGGCTAAAGACCTGATTGATTCCCGATTGGTATTCGTTGGCGAAATTCACACCTACCAGAGCCATCACCATATGCAACTGGAAACGATCCGTGCCTTAAAAAAGGCCGGTGCTCCCGTGGCCATCGGCCTGGAGATGTTCAGGCGCGACAGTCAGGCAGATCTGGATCGTTGGATCGAAGGGGAGTTGAGTGAAAAGGAATTTCAAAAGATTTATTATAAGAATTGGAATTATCCCTGGCCCCTCTACCGGGAGATCTTCCTGTTCGCTCAAGATCATAACATTCCTATGATCGGCCTTAACGTACCTCCCGAGATAACAAAACAGGTGGCACGTGAGGGCTTTGCTTCTCTAACCCCAAAGCAGCGCGGCGATTTGCCCATGGTTACCTGCCGGGTGGACCCCGAATACATGGCTTTTGTCCGACGATCTCTTGGTATGCACGGACACGGTGGTATGGATTTCACCAATTTCTGTGAGGCCCAATTGGTCTGGGACACGGCCATGGCCTGGACTCTTCTGCGTTTCCTCGAGAAAAACCCGAAAGCCACCGTGGCAGTCATAGCCGGCAGTGGCCATTCTTGGAAACTGGGCATACCAGCACAGATTCAGAGTAGATCCACATTGCCATTTCGAGTAATTCTTCCTGAAATCCCTGGCAGAGTCGAACGCGAAAACATCTCCCTGGCTGAAGCCGACTATGTCTGGTTAGGGTTAAAATGAAAAAAGGCGCAGGGCGCAAAGTAAGCTTCTTGTTTCCTTGAGCCCTACGCCCTATGCCTTGAGCCGGAGTGCGCTGGGGTCGCCGACTTCTTTCGAAAGGACGTGTGAGTTATTCCCCACGGTGAATTGATGCTAACTTTCATTCTCTTCGACATCGACGGTACTCTGGTAAGCCTGGACGGGGCGGGTAGTCGGTCGTTAAACCGGGCCATGGAAGAACTCCTCCAGGTCACAGATGGATTCCGGAACATCGCCTTCGCCGGGAAAACCGATCTCCAGATAATTCGAGAAGGCCTGGGCACATTAGGTTTGGCAGGTCGGGATGACCTCATGCACTCACTTTTGGATCGCTACCTGGTTCATCTTCGAGCTGAAGTTTCAACGGGCAGAGGACATGTAAAGAACGGGGTAAGAGAACTTCTGCCCGCTCTCCAGAATTTGGAAGGTATCTACCTCGGTCTCCTCACTGGAAACGCCGAGACTGGTGCACGGCTTAAACTCAAGCCCTTTGGACTGAACCGGTATTTCCCGGTGGGTGCCTTTGGTAGTGATAGTGAAGACAGAAACCTGCTCTTGCCCATTGCGGTGCAAAGACTCCAAGAGGCAGGATCCGCGTCGGTGAACTATGAGCATTGTGTCGTTATTGGGGATACCCCAAAGGATGTTGAGTGCGCCCACGTTCATGGAGCCTCTTCAATCGCCGTGGCTACTGGCACCTACCCATTGAATGAGTTGGAGAAGACTGAGGCTGAGCTTGTAGTCGCTGACCTTTCTAATACCGAGAAGATTGTGGACTGGATCAGGAAAAAATAGAAGCGGAGCCGAAGCTCCGCCCTGTTCTTGCAAGAATCATAACCTCAGAGAGCCATATTTAACCTCCTGCCTGCAAAAAGATAAATCTGGACAACCATCATTCTCACCGCTTGGGAAGTATCAAAAGCCAAATCCGATATGGACCCTGGTTCCGTGGGGAGAGAGGTGAAGCCCCAGGTGAGAGTAGTGACCATGACGGTAATAGTGTGGTTTGTAGTGAGATCTGTAATGGGAATAACGGTTCCTCGGATAATAATGATGGTGTCCACGAACCCTGTGGTTCCTGCGATTGTTTTTGTAATGGCTCCTATGACCAGTTCTGTAATGTTTCCTGTGACTATTTCTGTAGTGGTTCCTGTGGCCAA
>CAMYLW010000070.1 GCA_947259475.1 Thermodesulfobacteriota bacterium | reverse complement strand
CCTTCAATCAGCAATCCCTTAGTTCCTATATCTACAATCTAAATTCTGAAATCCCTAAATCCCAAATCCCAAGCACCAAATTCCAATATTCAATGACCCAAACATGTTTGGAATTTTGAATACTCCTATTCACTTAGCTCCGCAGAGAATCTCCTCTTCCCTTGGAAACTATGTCACAATGCACCGAACCCGTCGTTCCGGACGAGCGCCGCTTCGCGAGGCGAGATCCGGAATCCAGTGAAAGTTCAATATAATCAAATTATTTCTGGATCCCGGCTCGCGTCCCGCTTTGAGGGACTTGGCCGGGATGACGAATTGCGACACAGTCTATTGGGGGAAGAGGGAGATTGTAGTTATCTTGCGGAGCAAAAGCCATAATCTTTTTTGAATTTCGGTCATTGTGATTTGTTTGTTATTTGTGATTTGTAATTTGGAATTTCCATCAACGTCGGTCTGTCGATTTCGAGAACGAGTACTAGTTAAATCCGAAATCCCAAATCCCAAATCTTCTCTCCTGTTATTCCCACGTTGCAAATAGGGATTATCTGTTATAATTTAGACACGATCACCATGCTGAATTATGATCTGATCCAGCATTCCAAATGTTTAAGGTGAGATTCGAGCATGAATGAAGAGATTCCAAAGTCAAGTTGTGACGCTGCTGGCTTGCAACCGCAAACAACTGAAGCGTGCTGAGGCCCCGAAACCTTCCCCGGTGGGGAAGTGGTGGATGAAAAGGCTACCTGGTTCAAGGGTTGGAGACAGACTCCTGTGGGCAAAGTTGCCAGTATTTCAACGCACATGGGGTTGAAAGACAAGCTAGGCGGCTGTCGAGTCAGATGGGGCATCAGGAGAATGCACTACACGGTTCCGGCCGGATTATACGCTGTTGGCGAGCCCGGTTCTGACTCTCCGGTTCTGGTTACTGCAAATTACAAGCTGAGTTTTGATCTGCTTCGTCGTGAGCTTTCGGGGAGGAACCTTTGGTTGTTGGTGTTGGAGACCTTTGGCATCAACGTTTGGTGCGCCGCCGGGAAGAGGACTTTTGGAACCTCTGAGCTTGTAAATCGCATCCACAAGGTTCAGTTGGAGAGAGCCGTCAGCCACAGAGCCATAATCCTGCCCCAGCTTGGAGCCCCTGGAGTGGCGGCACATGAAGTGAAAAAGGCAACCGGGTTTCGGGTGCGGTATGGACCGGTGAGGGCTAGTGATTTGCCCCGATACCTCGACAATGGCCTGAAGGCTACCGAGGAGACCAGGCGGATATCTTTTTCACTTTGGGATCGTCTGGTTTTGACTCCAGTGGAGTTGGTGACTGCTTGGAAAGTGTCACTTGTAGTGCTGTTTCTTATATTTTTACTAAGCGGCTTGGGGCGGAATGAATTCAGTTTCGCTGGAGCCCTATCACGGGGCTTTACACCAGGGTTGACTTATCTGGGAGCGCTCCTGATGGGGGCAGTCGTTACGCCGGTTTTCCTCCCATGGATTCCTGGCAGGGCTTTTTCTCTCAAAGGTGGACAGGTGGGATTGCTGTGGGCATTGCTGCTCACTCTTACTCTGGCATCAAACTGGAGTGGAGCGAGTCTTGTTGGCTTATTTCTTATAGCCCCGGCACTAACTGCATATTTTGCCATGAACTTCACCGGCTGCAGCACCTTCACTTCTCTTTCTGGTGTGCAGAAGGAAATGCGCATTGCAGTGCCAGTGATTATCTTATCGATTGTGTCAGGTGGGGCCGCCTTACTGGTGGGCAGGTTCTTGTGAGCAAGAAAAATGGACCTTCGTTATCTGAAAGATGTTGTTACGCTTGAGCTGGACAGTGACAAGTGCACTGGCTGTGGTCTGTGCATTCATGTGTGCGTTCACGCGGTATTTGTGCTCAATGGTGGAGTTGTCGAAATTTCGGACAAAGATGGCTGCATGGAGTGTGGGGCTTGTGCCATGAACTGTCCGGCGGAAGCTGTCACCGTGCGACCAGGAGTAGGCTGTGCTTGGGCGATATTCAACGATTGGTTCAAACAGAAGGATGGCTCGGATGAAGGGGAGATTGAATGCGACTGCTCTTAGGTGGAGCAGGCGTTCCAGATTCAGAAGTCAGACGACAGAGGACAGATGACAGCTGTCAAATTCTTCTGTGGGAGCGGCTTTTAGCCGCGATATTGCAGCTTCAATAATTTCAACTGATTTAACGATTTGACGCTATGCGTTTTGAGAGGAGCTTAGATGGAGTCAAAAACACTAGCGATACCGAACATCTCCTGCGGTCACTGTGTGATGAGCATCAAGAAAGAGCTCAGTGAGATGGAAGGCGTTGCCAAAGTGGAAGGAGACCCTGCGAGCAAGAGTGTCACCCTGGAATGGGATGCGCCGGCCACTTTGGAAAAGATCAAAGACACACTGAAAGAGATAAATTATCCTGTAGCCGAATAGCGGGCATTTCTGCCCGCGTCGGTTGTCCGTTGTCCGTCGTCCGTTGCATATTAGCATGGGGCATAGGGCAAGGAGCATGGAGTAAAAATTCTAGAATCAAACGCTATGCGCTCTGCGCTATGCCACGAACGTAGTGAGTGAAAATGGCCAGCGAAAATATCACACTGCCAATAACCGGAATGAGTTGCGCCAATTGCGCCCTCAGCATCGAAAGGACCCTCAAGAAGGTTCAGGGGGTTGGGGGGACGAACGTCAATTTTGCGGCGGAACAGGCATCAGTATCTTTTGACCCCGGAAAAGTCAAAGTTAGTGACCTGGTCAAAATGATTGAGGATGCTGGCTATGGCATTGCCACCGCCAAGGTTGAGCTGCCCATAACCGGAATGACCTGCGCCAATTGTGCCATGAACATCGAAAGGACCCTAAACAAAAAGGTTTCTGGAGTGGTGCGGGCTTCAGTCAATTTTGCCAGTGAACGAGCGAGCGTTGAATACCTGCCAACCCTGACCAGTGTCGATGCCATAATTGCTGCTGTTCAGAAGGCGGGTTTTGACGCCATCCTTCCAGATGAGAGCCCGGAAGCGGAGGATGTGGAGCAAAGTGCACGACGCGCTGAGATTGCAGAGCAAACCAGAAAATTCGCTGTTGGTCTCCTTTTCACTGTACCCCTTTTTCTCTGGAGTATGGGCAGAGATTTTGGCCTTTCGGGAGCTTGGAGTCATGCTCTCTGGGTCAACTGGGTTTTCTGGATTTTAGCAACTCCGGTGCAGTTCTACACGGGCTGGGATTATTACACCGGTGGCTGGAAAAGCCTGAGGAACCGCAGTGCCAACATGGACGTGTTAGTGGCCATGGGTTCATCGGTTGCCTATTTCTATTCTGTTGGGGTGCTGCTCTACCCTTCTCTGGGCAACCACGTCTACTTCGAGACCTCGGCAGTAATCATCACCCTGATCAAGTTGGGCAAAATGTTGGAGGCGAGAGCCAAGGGGAGAACGGGAAACGCAATTCGAAAACTCATGGGTTTGCGCCCAAGCACCGCAACTATCCTGAGTGATGGCAAGGAAGTGGAGATTCCACTCAGCCAGGTCCAGGTGGAGGATGTGGTCATTGTCCGTCCCGGTGAAAAGATTCCAGTTGACGGTGTGGTCCTTGAAGGTCAGTCGGCTGTTGACGAATCCATGTTGACCGGTGAACCTATTCCCGTGGATAAGGGCCCTGGAGATGCAGTGGTTGGCGCCACCATCAACAGCGAGGGCCTTCTCAAGTTCCGAACAACCAAGGTGGGTAGGGATACAGCTTTGGCCCAGATAATCCGTCTGGTTCAGGAGGCTCAGGGAAGCAAGGCCCCCATCCAGGCTCTCGCCGACCGCGTTGCCGCCGTCTTTGTCCCTGGGGTTATCGGGATTGCTTTTTTTACTTTCACTCTCTGGTGGATCTTGGGCGGTGAGTTCGTGCCCGCCATGATTCGATTGGTGGCGGTTCTCATCATTGCCTGTCCCTGTGCCCTCGGTCTTGCCACGCCTACAGCGATCATGGCGGGGACCGGCAAAGGGGCAGAGAAAGGTATCCTTTTTAAAAACAGTGAAGCGCTTGAAAAAGCCACCAAGCTGGAGACGATTGTCCTTGATAAGACAGGGACTCTCACTCTGGGCAAACCTGTTGTGGCTGATGTCATCTCGTTCAATACAGGATCATCAACGGTGAATGAACGGGAACTGCTTAGTATTGCCGCCTCAGTTGAAAGAGGTTCTGAACACCCGGTGGGGCGGGCAATTGTAAAGGAGGCTGAGAGTAAGAATTTGGAGCTTTTCGAGCCTGAAGACTTTAAAGCATCAGGAGGCCTTGGCGTTCAAGCCAAAATAGACGGCAAGTTAGTCTACGTGGGCAAGCCTGGTTGGTTCATACAAATGGGCATCGATATTGCTGGAGGAAACAAGTCTATCGAAGACCTACAGAATCAGGGGAAAACCTTAATGGCGGTGGTGGTTGAAAGACAACTGCTGGGGTTGATTTCTGTCGCAGATTCCCTGAAACCTGAAGCAAAGGAGGCTGTGGCAGAGCTTCATCAGCAGGGCATGAAGGTGGCCATGCTCACTGGTGACAATATCCAGACTGCCAGAGCCATTGCTGCCCAGGTTCACGTGGATGACATAGTGGCCGAAGTCCGGCCCGAAGAAAAATCAATGAAGGTCAAAGAACTTCAGGATGCAGGATTCAAGGTCGGCATGGTGGGCGACGGCATCAATGACGCCCCTGCCCTGGCCCAGGCGGATGTAGGTATTGCCATCGGCACGGGGACAGATGTGGCTATCGAGACTGCCGAAGTCATTCTGGCCAGTGGCAACCTGCTGGGCATACCTCGAGCCCTTCACTTGAGCCGCGCCACCATGAGAACCGTAAAGCAAAACCTCTTTTGGGCATTTATCTATAATATCATCCTAATTCCGGTAGCTGCAGGCCTGCTCTACCCTCTAGAATTCCTGCCGGCCTTTCTTAGGCAATTACATCCCATATTGGCAGCTCTCGCCATGGCTGTGAGCAGCATAACCGTAGTCTCCAACAGCCTGCGACTCTACCGAGCGAAAATCAAGTAGAACCCCTCCTAGATTTCAGATTTGAGATTGTGGATTTCAGATTTAAGATTCTTGCATCTAAGATCAGAAATCGAAATCCGAAATTTATAATCATTGACTCTGCAGACTTGCATATTGAGATGAATTTACATGAAGTCAAAGATAACCTGGCGGAGCACAATTATTCTAGTTTCGCAGACATATCCTCGAAGTTAGTTTTTAAATCTTCAATCTTCATTCTACAATCTGCAATTTGTTGACCCCCCACTTTGAGCATTGTATGATGCAGCGATAGCTGTTCTGCAGAGTAAAGGCACACACCCTGATGAAACTTCTCCTCTTCTACGCGCCGTCTTTTTGGTTCAAGACCTACCAAAAGGTGCTGGAACAAGTACCCGATCAGAACCTGGAGGCCGAGTGCCATCATGCTGTTGTAGTCTTTTACCACGTAGAAGCTGAGGACCTTGAACGGAGCGCAAAGGTACTTACTAAATTCATTAAAAATATCAAATGGTTGTCCGGCAAGTTCGACTCCAAGAACGTAGTTTTGCATTCCTTCAATCATCTTTCTGGAAGCAAGGCACCGGCTGACTTTGCTGAGGGACTGATCCAAGAGGCACGAGATAGGTTAGAGAGGAGCGGCTATTCGGTCACGGTGACGCCCTTTGGGTATCTGAACGAATGGAAGCTCCACGTGGCGGGTGAATCCCTGGCAAAGGTTTTCAAGGAAATATGAGCGGAGACTGCGTCTCCGCACTAGGCACTAAACACTAGGCAGTAGGCACTACGACTCATTTGTTCCTAGTGCCTAGTTCCTAGTGCTTAGTATAAAGGCCTGGATGACATGGCCATTAGGAAGGTAATAACTAGGATCTTGAGAATTCTTGCCCTACTATTGGGGGTACTTGCCTTGAGTTTTCTAAGCGGATGCTGGAACTGGTTTGTTGAAAAACAGGTTTTTTTCCCCGATACTACTATTGCACAGACCCCGGCTGACTTTGATCTCCCCTTTGAGGATATTTGGTTCACTAGCAGCGACTCTGTTCGGCTGCACGGCTGGCTGATCCCCGCGTCGCCCTCTAACCATATCTTCCTTTTTTGTCATGGCAATGCCGGTAATATTTCGCACCGTTTGGACAACGTTCGTTTGCTCAATCAGAGAGGTATCAGCGTCTTCATTTTTGATTACCGGGGTTATGGCCGGAGCGACGGCCGTATAAGTGAAAAGGGCTTCTATCTCGACTCAGAGGCGGCCTACCAGGTGGTCAGAAAGTGGGCTGATGAACACGAGGCCAAGCTGGTTGTTTTTGGGAGATCGCTGGGAGGTATTGCCGCTACTCATGTGGGGGCTACACAGCATTGTAATGGGCTCATCCTTGAATCAACCTTTACGAACATGGGAGCCATGGCGGGGGCTCACTACCCCCTACCCTTTGCGGAACGTATACTCAAAAACCGTCTGAATGCCGTGGGCGAGATTGGCGGGGTGCAGGTGCCCGTCCTGTTTTTCCATGGAGACAATGATAAGATAGTACCCATCCGCCTTGGCCGGGCACTCTATGAAGCGGCTCCGAATCCCAAAGAATTTGTAGTTATTCCGGGTGCCGGGCACAATGACACTTTTTATGTGGCGGGCAAAGACTATTTTGACAAGTTGGAGTCTTTTTTGGACAAACTGTAGGAGAGAGAGGGAGCCAAGGTGTATTGGAGTTCTAGAGTGACCAAAAATTTCAAATAGCAAATCACAGTGGCTAAGGTTTCAGTGTTCAGGTTTCGGGTTTCAGATTCTCTGTTTCTTTTTCCTGACACCTGACACCCGGCCCCTGAGATTTGGTGCTTGGGATTTGGGATTTCGGAATACTGATTTTGGATTTTAAATTCCGTATTGGAGGATACCGCTAATGCTTCACAACATTCTCATCGCCGTAGACGGCAGTCGAAACTCACTGCGAGCGGTTGAGTATGCCGGTCGGGTTTTTGCACCAAACGCGGAGGCAAGGCTGGTGCTGTTCCATGTTCTCCCGGCTATCTCCCGTATGAGCTTGAATAAAGAACAAATTAAAGCCATAGATGCCCGTAGGGCCGAACGGGCTGACCTGGCCGACTTGTACTGGCAGTTAGAGGACGAAGAGAAGATGGGTCGTTTTTTTGCAGAGGCGACAAATCTGCTGGTGCAGATTGGGGTGCAACCAGAACAGATCGAATCCAAGTTTGGGGTGAAAGAAGGCGAAATTTCTCCCGCAATCCTGGAAGAAGTGGATCTTGGTCACTATGAGACCCTGGTTGTGGGGCGACGCGGACTATCCAGAATGCGGGAATTCTTTCTGGGTAGCATTTCAACTGAATTAGTACGTGAGGCGCAAGGGTGCGCTGTTTGTGTGGTGGAGTAAAGCGATTGTGGATTGCGGATCTCGGATTGCGGATTTGGGGATGACGGAGATGCAGATAATTGACAGCCACATGCACTGCGGCATTCAGAACTCAGACCTACCTTTTGAAGTGATTTCGCCACTTCTAGAAAATGCGGGTATTACAGGTGCATGTCTGTTTGCTCCGGTGGAGGACATATACGACCGTTACAATCCAAATTTCCAGGACAATCACCACTGGCAGCAAACCAGACAGGCGGC
>CAMYLW010000069.1:3821-17012 GCA_947259475.1 Thermodesulfobacteriota bacterium | reverse complement strand
AGTTTCCTGGGGGCAAAATAATGCAAGGTGAGACTCCGGAAGCCTGCTTGCGCCGGGAGATAGAGGAGGAGCTTAATCTGAAGGTTCGAGTTGACGAACTCTTCTGCACGGTACACCATCAGTATCCGGACTTCTCCATCGAACTGATGGCATTCTGGTGTACGATTGTTGGTGGTTCCCTGGAGCTGGAGGAACATGAACAGGTACTATGGGTAACCGTGCCTGAAATGAAGAAGTACGATTTTGTGGAAGCGGATTTCGATATTATCGCAGCTCTCTCCAATAACTGGCATAAGACAAAAGACTAAGGGACTTTTTCTAAATGGAAAGAAGAATTTCGCCCCTACTGGGAGCCAAGAAAGAACTCACACGGCGGGAAGAGAGCATGCTTTCCCCGTACGCCGCCCTCAGTACCACCGCGGTCCGGAGGCGATCTGAGGAACGGGTTGAACGGGGACACCGGCAGCATTTTTCACTCGATGCGGACAGGATTCTCCATTCTCTGGCCTACACCCGCTACGTTGACAAGACCCAGGTTTTCTACCTGATTGACAATGACCATATTACTCACCGGGTCTTACACGTTCAGTTCCTTTCCAAGATTGCTCGGGATGTGGGGCGTTTCCTCCGATTGAATGAAGATCTCATCGAGGCTATTGCCCTGGGCCATGACATTGGACACGCCCCATTCGGACACGACGGTGAACGCTATCTCTCGGCTATCTGCCAACGCCATGGCATCGGTGGCTTCCAACATAACGTTCAGAGTGTACGGTTTCTCGACCGCATCGAGCGGAAAGGTCGTGGCTGGAACCTATCCATCCAAGTATTGGACGGTATTCTTTGCCATGATGGTGAGATTCACGAGCAAAGCCTGCGGCCTCAACCGGGTAAGACATTCGAAGACCTCGACAGGGAAATGGACCTCAAGAGCAATGAACCAGAAGCAACTCTGACACCAATGACCCTTGAAGGCTGTGCGGTGCGCCTTGCAGACACAATTAGCTACATTGGTCGTGATATAGAAGATGCAATCAGGCTCAATCTCGTAAACCGAGAAGAGATCCCGGCGAACTGTGCCAACTTGCTGGGAACCACCAATGGCGCCATCGTTTACAATCTTGTGGAAGATGTCATCAAAAACAGTGTGGACCGAGATGCGGTGGGATTCAGCCCGGAGGTTTCGGAAGCTCTCAGGGAGTTGAAGTCATTCAACTATGCCAGAATCTATCAAAATCCCAAAATCAAGGGCGAGGTGGGCAAGATTGGCCGGCTGTTCGAGACCCTCTTTGATCTTTATCTGGGGGATATTGCCAAAGAGAACCACGAGTCCGCACTTTTCAGTGGTTTTCTCGGCGGTATGTCCCAAGAGTATGTCGATTCCCACTCACCCCCGGAAGTGGTCCGTGATTTCATGGCAGGTATGACCGATAAATTTTTCATGCGACAATGCCAGCAGCGGCTTCTGCCCCAGAGCATGCCGAGCCGATTCTGATACAGGTTTCAGTGTTTCCGCTGCCGCTTTGCTTCAGACGGGATTTCCGCTTCGCTCCAACAGGTTTTAGTTTTTTTGCTTTCCTGACACCTGACACCTGGTAACTGAATTACACCTGACACCTGAAACCTTAAGAACTAAGAATGAAACATTACAAATGAACTCGGAAATACTTAAAGTTGTGGTTCTGGTCATACTGATGCTGTCAATGCCGGTTGGCCTAATTGCAGTAGTACTCGGTTTGCCGGGAACCTGGTTAATACTGGTTGCATCCGTCTTTTATGGTTGGCTCACAAATTTTGCCATAATTACCTTACAATTACTGTTGGGTCTATTTGCACTTGCGGTAGTTGCTGAACTCCTGGATCTTACCGCAGGCCTGTGGGGAGCCCGACGCTATGGTGGGACAAAAAAAGCAATGGTGGGGACGATGATCGGCGGGATATTAGGAGCGGTTGCGTTGTCACCTATGCTCTTTGGTTTTGGTACCATAGTGGGAGCTTTTTTCGGTGCTTTCGTGGGGGCATTCTCGATGACTTATTTGGAACAGAGAAAGATGGACAAAGCTATGCGGGTGGGGTGGGGGGCCCTGCTGGGTCGGATCTTTGCTATGGTTTTCAAAGGGGCGGCGGTTGTGACCATGATTGGCTTGGATGTTTGGGCGATATTTTTTGTGGAGAGAGCATAGGACGCTGCGCTTCGCGCAGCTTGTCATTAGGTCATTTGGCTTCGCCGTCAATAGGGCTGGCGCCCGTCACTAGGTTGTTTCAACCCCACAATGACAACTAACTATGAATGACGCCGCAGGCATAGTGACAGCGAAGCGAAACCAGGGACCCGCTTGTCGTAGATGCCGCTTTTGCGGTGCGGGCCTGAGCGGAGCGAAGCGAGCTCGAAGAAATGACAACGAAGCCGAATGACTAAGGAAGGCTACCAATACCATTGACTGACTATCTTTTACTGCCTGCCTCCACCTCTCCTTCCAGGCGCGCTAGACTTTCCCGGGCAAACTCAATGGTGGGATCCATTTCGAGGGCTATCTGGTAGAGACGGATGGCTTCTTTTTTATGGCCCATCTCTCGCAGATTTGAGCCGATATTGGCGTAGTCGATGCCGGACCCGGGATCGAGCTCCAGGGCTCTTTCAAACTGCTCAATAGAGCGTTCGTGCTCTTTGAGTGTGAAATAGCAAAAGCCCAGCAGATTATAGATCTCCTTAAGGTTGGGATCAAACTCCCTTGCCAGTTCCAAAGCCTCGATGGCGCCCTTGTAGTCTTCCATATCCTTCAGGCACACTCCTATATGTGTATGGACGCTGGCTATATCCAGTGGGCCGGGATTTAGACCCAAGGCTGTTTTAAACTCCTTCAGCGCTTCCCGCGGTTTTTCCTGATATTCCAGGGCTAATCCCATGAAAAAGTGCAGATCGTAACGGTTGGGAAATGATTCAATCAAGTTTTGGATCCTGGCCACTGCCTGTGGTCCCTCAACGGTCTGGCTGAGTATCTTGGCAGCGTGAAAAACCACGCTGGAATCCCTGGTGCGATCTCGGAAATGGGCCCCTGGTATTATGGTATAGACAGAAGGGATCCCCAGCTGTGGGTGGGTTACATCAATGACCAGCACCTCTAGGCCGAGACGAGAAAGGGCGGAAACACAACGCTCTATTTCGGTCTTGAAGTTGTCGTGGGTAAGGTCGGGAAGACTTTTTATGGACACCACAGGCGCTGCAGAGGTTATGTAGTTGGCTTCCTCCAAAGTCTTATACTTGGGGAGGGTCGGTCGATAACTGGTGCGATTCTGGAAATCTCCCGCTAGCTGAGCGATCTCGGTGAGAGCACGGACGAGGGATTTCTCTGGATTAGTGGTGGTACCGGCAGTGAAAACGATCTCACTTCTTTCGGGGAAAGTACTGGGATCCCAGACAAGAGTGCCTACTGTGGGAATTCCAGTGTCCAAAGAAAAGTCCTTGATGAAAACTTCAAGAGCTTGTGCGGCAAACTTGTCAAGCAGTTCCCGCGCTGCTGGATCTTGGACACTGGCGGGATCGATGCTTGGGGTGACCATTCGATCGTGGCTGATTAGCGAGGAGACGTGACGCTCTACCACTTCGCACAAACTCTGCAGGATGGCCTCTTCAGGTGCGTTGCCAGCGGCAGGGCCATTGTATTCATGGATGGTGTAAAACCAGTCGATTGGAATCAGCACTTCAGAATTCCTGGTAAGGTTGCACCCCTTGGTCCAGCGAAAGGGTAACTCTCTCAGGGCAGCAGTGCCCAGTTTCGGATCAGTCTCGATGTCATTAAGTGACTGCCACAACATCTCCATGGGTAAGGTATTACCGTCCAACTCCGAGTAGGTGGCCATGGGGAAGCGCGTGTTCTTGATGTAAGAAAAAAAGCTGAAGCGCTCGGCAAGTTCCATCAGGGCGCTGGCCTCTGCCTGAATCACCGTACCTCCTTTCCCCATCTGCTTCTTGGTGGAGGTGAGCGGCACAGCATCTGTGCCACACAGGCTTATGTAGACAGGGATGTCCAAGCGGCCGGAGTCAATGCGCATGGTTTTGTCCAATATGTCCAAATCCACCCCGGCAAACCGCTCTCGCACATGAGCCACCGTTTCCTCAGGAGAACTCACTTTATCCTGATCGTACGTATAAGACTTGAAAACGTCCTGTAGTTGAAAGCACTCGGCCATGACTTTCCTTTCCTAGTGAACGTGTAGGGTTATTGATTTATAGGTCAATGACTGGCCGTTGTCAAGAACACACAACTATGAATTTTGGTCTCTCGGAGTGCTCTGTGATAGATTTGAATCGCCTGAGAACGCTTTCAGGCGGACAGGCTGGCTCCATATCGCAGGGGGCGAATATTGAGAGATAGGGAGTTGTTGTCAAGCCGAAGATATTTGTGGCGGACAAGGTCGTCGATATTCTTTTGGAAGTCTTCTTCTTGCAGGTTTAGAAAGTGAGGTACATACGTTCCGTATTCATTTAATTTGCCCTTGGAATCTAGGTAGTAAAGGGTAAAGAGCACAAACTTCTGATGCTGGCTTAGTCTCTGGTCTGTAAGTATATGATCCTTCAAGTTTTTGGGGAGGTGCAACGCTGGTTTGATATCAATATGTGTTTCGCTTTCCACAATCTGAGCCTTTCAATTCCCTCTTGAGAGTTTTCAGGCAACATTACCCGAAAGCATCCGGGTTTACAATAGTTTTTCCACTCCTTATATCAGCTCCATTGCCTGTAGGAGAAACCTCTGCTTGCGATGGCACAAGTCTGACTCGCCTAATTGTCGCCAGCAGCCTCCGGCCCAGAGGGGCCTACGCCCCGGAGGGAAGCTCGCTCCTACCTGGATAGATCGCCTAAGACCTCGCTCTTTTGATAACTCGCCAAAGCCTCTCAGCTCCCTTGCCCTTGAAGCGCAAAGGCAAGCCGCGAACGCGCAGCAAAGAGGCCAGATTCCCCGGCATTTCGCGGGCCACTCTGACCATGAATTCATTGTTCATAACTCGAAACGGAGCTTTGTTGGTACTGCGGGCCAAACGCTCTCGATAAGCGGATAGCTCCTTTAGAACTCGCAGGGAAGGCTCAGGCAATTTCTGGGCCCCATTTAACCTGAGGTAACCGTCTGGGTCCCACTTTTTAGGAGGATTCAAGCGAATTTGCTCCAGCCGTGCATATTCTTTTTGGGCCAGGGACCAGAGATTTTTTTTCAGGAGTTCACCGTGAAGCCGATTCCTCAGATCTATGAGGAAGTGGGTGTCCAGTTGGGCATAATAAAGCTGTTCAGGGGATAAAGGTCGCTTTTCCCAGTTGCAGCGCTGATACTTTTTATCCAGCTTAACTCCGAACTCCTCTGCAAGGATTCTAGCAAGCCCCAATTTACTACGTCCCAGGAGGCGGCACGCCACCGAAGTATCAAAGACGTTCTGCATCCGGAACCGAAAGTCCTTTTTAAAACCAATCAGGTCATTTTCAGCCGCGTGCAGAACCTTTTCAATCGAGGGGTCGGCAAAAATACGACCGAGAGGAGAGATGTCTTCCAAGGCCAGAGGATCAAGGATAAAGTCTTTATGGTCCCGCGAGATTTGAATAAGACAGACGCGCGGTCTGTAAGCAAAAAAGCTGTTTGATTCCGAATCTACAGCCAAGTGCTTCGCATCGCTGATATATTCGAGAAATTTGTCCAGTTCAGGCTGACTTGCAATCAGTTTAGGGGGATGCATGGACGCTTTCATAACACATTCTCGTATGCTATAAAAGAACAATATTTGTGCGAGTTCGCAATGAAAAAGAGACGCAAAAGAAATACTTCTCGGAGTGCTCAACCCCCGAAGTCAGATTCTAGTGATAGCTTCAATACACCCTTTTCCTGTCTTGCTGACATGCTGAAGCCGATTCAGGCTGAAACCCAACCGGATAACAAGGAAGGTAAAACAATTCCTGAGCCGGAGCGGGAATCATGCCCATCGAACCAGTCGAAGTCTGGCAATGGAGCCGAGGAAGTGGACAGTTTGTTTCGGGAGGCGATGGCTGGGGTGGAGCCTTTACAATCCAACAAAGTGAAAGCGAGAGCCCCTGGACCGCTGTCAAAACCAAGCAGACGGCCACTGCTGGAAGAAGAGTTGGAGGCATATGCGCAACTGGTTGACCTTGTGAGCGGTGAGGGCAGTTTTGATATTGAATATACTGATGAATACATAGAGGGTGCGGTTGTGGGAGCCGATCCTGACTTGCTACCGAAACTGCGGCGCGGTGATTTTTCTATCCAGGCCCATTTTGACCTCCATGGCATGACCGCAGCAGAGGCACGGGAGGCGGTGGAGCGCTTCATACTTTCCAGCGTGATCAAGGGGCTGCGATGCGTGCTGATCATTCACGGGCGAGGACTCAATTCGCGAGATCAGATTCCTATCCTTAAGGAACGGATGTCAAGCTGGCTCAAACGTGGTCGGCTGAAGAAGATGGTGCTTGCTTTCGCCACGGCGCAGCCCTGCGACGGCGGTGCAGGTGCTATGTGTGTTTTTTTACGGAAGTGTCAGCCAGAAGGGATAGGGACGCCGAGCGTTTCAGGGACCAACTTGCTGGGAAGATAAAAGTGGTGATTCTGGAGAAAGAGTAGCTGTCACCGGCGGGTCATGGTAGAAACTGGAGAAAAATGGCCTTTTCAGTTATAATCCGTGGTCCAGAGTTTTGAGGGAGGAGAGTAATATCTGGTGGAAAATCCAAGCTTTTACTTGTGGATAGGTCTGGCTCTTGGAGCTGTTGTCGGGGCGGGAGCAGCATTTCTCTATGCAAGAATCCGTGGTTTTTTTGCCAAATCAGAGGTTTCACAGTTGCGGCAAGAAAACCGTACCCTGAAGCAACGTCTTGAGAAAAAAGACAAGCACATCCAGGAGATGATGCACCATACTGAAAAGATCGCCGCGGGTCTGGCTGAGCAAAACAACGGCAGGACCAACCATGGATCGTAAACTCAGTGTTGCTGGTGAGTCAAATTGAGGGATTCAGGTGTCAGGTGTCAGGAAAAAGAAACATATCAGCTGAAACGTGTTGGAGCGAAGCGGAAATCCCGTCTGAAGCGAAGCGGCAGCGGGGAACACTGAAACCTTAGTCATTGTGATTTATTATTTGTAATTTCCAGTAACTTTCGCCTCCCCGTGCCGCTTGGTCTTACCCTATGCTCCATGCTCTATGCCCTATGCCTTCCCAAATCCGCAATCCGAATTCCGCAATCCCCTAACTCCTCAACTCTCCAGGGTCTTTTTGAATTGGCGGATCACAAATCGACCCAAATCGGAAAGATCTGTCTTTCTTAGGTGGCCGTCCAGATTAGCGAGGGGAATTTCAGCCCTGGCCATAGCTCGATGACCACCGGCACTTCCCAACCTGCCAAAGGCTTTGATCGCCTTGGAGCCAGCATTTTTTCTGAATCCATCATTTCGTATGATTACAATCAGGTTTTTGTTGTAAACACCTGAGACGACAACCCAACCAACTTCGTGGCATCTCATAAAGAAGTCGGCAAGGAGTACCAGAATATCTGGAGAATGGACCTGAGCGAGGTGGGAAAAAATCTTGCCCTTGATGATGCGCTTGCTTTCCAAGGCCTGTTGAAAATACTTGAGGTCTCCGACTCCCATGTCGGATATTTCAATCTTACGGAGCAGATTCATGTTGGCAAGCGGAAAGAGGTAATGGAAAGCCTTGACATCGTCTTCAAAGGCATTTAGCTCAAAGTTGTGGGTGTCCACACGAATGGCGTAGAGAAGTGCAGTGGCCAAACTTTTTGAAGGACGAATTTTTGCCGATCGCAAGTACTCGGTCATCATAGTGGCGGTAGCTCCGTGGCTGGGTCGGATGTCAACAAACGGGGCCTCTACTGGCATTGTAATGGGATGGTGATCTATGACAGCATCGTAGTGGAAGTCGCAGAAAGCCTCATGATGGTGAGGTTGACTATCCACCAGAAGAGTTTTGGAGAAAGCTTGGGCATCAATTTGCTGCAGTTTGACCAGGGGGACCTTGAGAAGCCTCACCATGGTGACATTGTCAATCCGGACAATATCGTTAAAGTGGGCGATGGTAACTGATTGAACCTTGTGCCAGAGTAACCGCTTGAGAGCCATGGCAGATGCCATGGCGTCAGGATCGGCATCAATGGTTATCAAGACCTTGTCTTTGGGTTCGAAGAGGGTAAACAGTTTTTGAAGGTTTTCACTGATGGATCGAGGTCTTGCGGAGCGGTGGCGACGGTTGCTGCGGGACATTTCGCTATCTCACTACTTTTTTACTAAAGATATCCACAGTTTGGCAATTCTGCAAAAACTCCCAACAAAGTGCCACAACCAACAGCCAAGGTCAAGACCATTTTACATTTCTCATTTCTCATTTTGCATCTGTCATTTCACATCTAAGGTCGGGTAAGCTTGCGGCGAAGGATTGAAATGTTAAATGAGAACTGAAAAATGAGAAATGTGGCTGCTGCTTTATGCCGGCAGCCAAGGGGCTTTGCGGTTGACTCGATAGGGGGCATCTGCTATGTTCTCGTCGATTTTGGAAAATTTTGATTTCATTGGAAAAACAAAGGCTAGGATGGCTTTTTCCGAGCAAAATGTGAATTAGTCAAGAAGCAATGGAAGCCCATCTGGATCTTTATCTCGACTATCTTACTGTAGAGAAGGGTCTTGCCGCCAATACCCGAGCCTCCTACAGCGCCGATCTGCTTAAGTTCCTAAGTTACCTTAAAGATACCGGGATAGATGACTGGAGCCAGGTTCGGTTCCCCGAGATCATCGCTTTCCTTTCCCGGGCCCAGGAGCAAGGCTTGGCTCCCAGGAGCAGGGCAAGACTACTTTCGGCGATGCGCGGCTTTTTTAAATTTATGGTGCGAGACAGCCACCTGCAAGAGAGTCCAGTGGCGAATCTGACATCGCCCCGACTCCGGCGCCATCTTCCGACTGTGCTCAGTGTTGCCGAGGTGGAGCGGTTGCTGGCCCAGCCAAATCCAGATCTTCCTCTGGGCCTGAGAGACTCTGCCATGTTAGAGCTTCTCTATGGCACTGGGTTGCGAGTTACCGAATTGATCACTCTTGCCATTGGGCGCGTCAACCTGGAGGTGGGTTTTCTGGTTGCACGTGGCAAAGGGTCCAAAGAACGCATTGTGCCAATGGGAGAGGTAGCTACTGAGGCGGTGCGAAGCTATACATTGGGGTCACGGCCACGCTTGCTCAAGGGTAGGGTGAGTGAGATTCTTTTTGTCAGCAATCGAGGGACTGCCATGACCAGGCAGGGCTTCTGGAAGCTGTTGAAGAAATATGGGCGTCAAGCAGGAATGCAAAAATCACTCACTCCTCACACCTTGCGACACTCGTTCGCCACCCATCTCCTCGAACGTGGGGCAGACTTGCGCTCGGTGCAGATGATGCTTGGTCATGCCGACATAAGCACTACCCAGATATATACACATGTTGCGCGGGAGAGGCTCAGGGAGGTGCATAAGAAATACCATCCGCGGGCCTGAGGGATAGACCCGGGGACACGGAGATTAGAGGTAAGAAGACAGCTGGCAGGAGGCAGCCGGCCACTAGGCACTAAGAACTAAGCACTAACTGTGTTCCGAGATAGTTGAGAAGAAGCGGAAAAGTGGAAATAATCACCACCCATATAAACGCAGATTTTGACGCCATGGCATCCATGATTGCCGCAAAGAAGCTCTACCCAGAGGCGGTGATGGTGTTTCCTGGGTCCCAGGAACACAACCTCAGAGAATTCCTGGTTGAGTCCACCTTCTACTTTTTCAATTTTGCCAAAATTAAGGACCTGGATTTTGCCAATATTAAACGTCTCATTCTGGTAGATACAAGACAGGCGGGCCGTATAGGCAAATTCGAGAACCTGGCAAGAGAAGCAGAAGTGGATATTCATATCTACGACCATCATCCCGCTTCTGAAGATGATCTCTCCGGCTCCCGTGAGGTAATAAGACCAGTCGGTGCTACGGTCACCATTCTCACCGAGATTATCAGAGAGCGTGGCGTTGAACTTACCCCCGACGAGGCCACCATCCTTGCCCTGGGTATCTACGAGGATACCGGCTCATTCACTTTTTCATCTACCACTCCAGAGGACTATCAAGCAGCTAGATTCCTCCTTGAGCAGGGAGCCAACCTGAATATGGTGGCCGATATGCTCACGCGTGAATTAACCGCAGAACAGATTTCTCTGTTAAATGATTTGATCCATTCGGCCACTACTCACACCATCAACACTATCGCTATTTGCATTGCCCGGGCCTCTGCTGATAGGTACATAGGGGATTTTGCCCTGTTAGCCCATAAACTCATGGACATGGAAAACCTCAATGTGCTATTTGCCCTTGCCCGGATGGAAGACAGGATTTACCTGGTGGCTCGCAGCCGCTTGCCTGAAGTGAACGTAGGAGAGATTGCGGCAGTTTTTGGCGGGGGTGGTCATTCCAGTGCTGCCTCGGCCACCATCAAGGATCTTACCATGATCCAGGTCGAGGAGGAGCTTTTCCGAATTCTCCAGAGTTGGATTAATCCTGGGCGTCAGGCTAGAAACCTGATGTCCTCGCCGGTCATATCGGTGCCGCCGGAGCGTAATCTGCATGAGGCCGCTGACCTGCTCACGCGTTACAACATCAACGCCGCACCGGTGGTAGACGGGGAGCGCTTGGTGGGTATACTCTCGCGCCAGATGATTGACAAGGGGATATATCACGGTCTCGAAGCAGTAGACGTTCGTGATTTTATGAGCACCGAATTCAGTAGCGTCACGCCGGATGCGTCTTTGATCGAGATTCAAGAGCACATCGTGGACCGCCAGCAACGTTTGCTTCCCGTAGTTGAAGGTGAGAAGGTGATCGGAGTTATCACCCGCAAGGATCTGCTTAACGTGCTGCTCAACGACCCCAGTCGCATTCCCTCCTATCTTTACGAACCGGTGCACACAACCGGGAACAAGCGCCGCAAGAATGTCTCGAACATAATGGCAGAACAGTTGCCCCGTCCGGTCAATGAGTTGCTGCAAGTAGCTGGAAGGGTTGCAGAAAAGCGCAACTATAAAGCGTATGCTGTTGGAGGTTTTATCCGTGATTTGGTGTTGCGGCGGCCCAACCTGGACATTGACATTGTTGTTGAAGGTGATGGAATTGAATTTGCCAAAGATTTTGCCGAGATCTATGGGGCTCGAGTGAGGTCCTACAAAAAGTTCGGCACTGCGGTGATAATTTTCCCTGATGGCTTCAAGATTGATGTGGCCACAGCGCGACTGGAATATTATGAGTATCCGGCAGCACTGCCTACAGTTGAGCTTAGTTCCTTGAAACTGGATCTATACAGGCGCGATTTCACCATGAACACTCTAGCGGTGGAGCTGGATCCAGCAAGATTTGGCCAGTTAATTGACTATTTTGGCACCCAGAGAGACTTCAAAGAAAAAGCCATTCGGGTGCTCCACAATTACAGTTTCGTGGAGGACCCCACCCGGGTGTTTCGGGCCATTCGATATGAACAGCGGTTGGGCTTTCGTATTGGCAAACACACTTCCAACCTTATTCTGAATGCAGTCAAGATGAATCTTCTGGTCCATCTGAGTGGCAGGCGGCTGACAAACGAACTGAAACTGATCCTGAGCGAGGAGAATCCGGCTCCAGCGATAAGACGAATGCACGAGTATGACCTGCTGCCTTTCCTTCATGCTGATATTACCTATAGCCCTCGAATGGCAAGGCTCCTGGAAGAGATCCGTTCGGTACTGGCCTGGTTCAATCTCAGCTTCATAGGAAACGGCTGTGATCGCTGGCTCGTCTATCTTCTGGCTCTAGCTGACACCTTGAGCCCCGAAGGACTTGAAGAATTTTGCAGCAGAATGGAATTCCTGCCACGGATCAGAAGTTGGCTGGTGGAGGGCAGAGCAAGGGCCATCTGCCACGGATCAGAAGTTGGCTGGTGGAGGGCAGAGCAAGGGCCATCTCAATTGCTCAGGGATTTTACAGGAATCAGGACCTGAAACCGAGTGAGATCTATCATTTGTTAGAAGCTCTCAATCAAGAGTGGCTTCTCTTTATAATGGCCAAAACCGAACAGGAAGAGACGCGGCGTGCTATTAGTCTTTATTTCCGCAATCTTAAAGAAGTACGTCCTGAGCTGCGTGGGAAAGATTTGAAAGATATGGGCATTACCCCTGGACCCGTTTACCGAGAGATACTGGACGGACTTCTGGACGGCCGACTAAATGGTGAATTGAGCAGCAGAGAGGAAGAAGTGGAGTTTGTTCGTAAGCGCTTCATGGAAGCAAGTTAAAATTGTTGATGGAAATTCCAAATTACAAATCACAAATAAATCACAATGACCGAAATTCAAAATTCCAAATCTGTTTTGGTCATTGAAACTGGGGACCCGCCCGCAGGGTGGGGAGTCCGGAGGACCAATATTGGAATTTGAGATTTGTTTGTAATTTGGTGCTTGGGATTTGAGATTTGGAACTTCGGATTTTGATCTCGAGGGATAAGAGTTACTAGCTATGCAGCAAGATTATGAGGTTAAATTAGAAATCTTCGAAGGTCCCATGGATCTGTTGCTCCACCTTATCAGGAAAAATAAGGTGGACATTTATGACATTCCCATAGCTCTTATAATGGATCAGTATCTGGCCCATCTTGACATGATGAGGGGCCTTAATATAGATGTGGCTGGAGAGTTCTTGGAAACAGCAGCCACCCTGGCTTATATCAAGTCTCGACTGCTGGTCCCCCGGCTTGGTTCTGATGAGGAGGAACAGGAGGAGGACCCACGCATGGAGTTGGTAAGGCCTCTGCTGGAATACGCCAAGATAAGAGAGGCTGCTCAGACTTTAGCTGACAGTTTGCAGTTGGGACGAGACGTCTATGTGCGAAACATTCCAACCGAAGAGCTGTGGGACCTGGAAAGTGGTGAGGAGATTGCCGAGGTTGGTCTTTTTGAGCTGGTGAGTGCCCTTCATGAGGTGCTGAAGAAGGCGAAACCCGAAGAGCTCATGCAAATGAGAGCGGAAACCATGCGCCTTAAAGACCGAATTAATCAACTAATGGAGATTTTAGCAGGGGTGAGCAGCATAACCTTTCATGAACTTTTTGCGGGGCAGGCAAGAAAAGCAGAGATAATTATCACTTTTTTGGCCATTCTCGAAGTGGT
>CAMYLW010000069.1:0-3808 GCA_947259475.1 Thermodesulfobacteriota bacterium | reverse complement strand
GAAAATGGCATTGCGACAGGGGGCGACTGAGAAATGATAGGTGACGCCAGACGCCAGGCGCGGAGATATTCTTGATGAGTCAAGTGCGAACCATAATTGAGAGCCTTCTTTTTGTATCTGAGGTTCCGCTGAGCCTTGCAAAGATCAAATCCATCCTTTCCATGTACACCCACGTGGAGATAATCGACGCCCTGGAGCAGTTGCGCCAGGAATATGCTGGAGATGGGCATGGTTTTTCCCTGGCTGAGGTGGCACAGGGATATCAGTTTCGTAGCAAGCCAGAATATGGAGAGTGGATTCGCAAACTCAAAAGAATAACTCCCGCCAGATTGAGCCAGCCAGCCCTGGAAACTCTGGCCATAATTGCTTACAAACAGCCGATGCTTCGTGCCGAGATTGAGAGTATTCGCGGCGTGGATGTGGGCGGTGTACTTCGGTTGCTTCTGGAAAAAAAGCTTATCAAAATCCTGGGCCGCAAGAATGTTCCCGGGCGCCCCATCATCTACGGAACCACCCAAAGGTTTTTGGAGGTTTTCAGTCTGAAAGATATCTCTTCACTGCCTACTATGGAGGAAATTGGAGAACTGAGCGATCCTAGCACCACAGTCAAGGACGATGAGGAAAGCGAGTAAAAACCATTTCGGATTGCCCAATATTGCATTCAATGATTGATGTTAAATGACAGATGCGAAATGATAGATGCAAGCTGAGAGGTTGCAAAAAATACTCTCTAAGGTCGGGATCACTTCCCGGCGTAAGGCAGAGGGTCTAATTCTTCAGGGGCGTGTGTCCGTCAATGGGGAGATAGTACGTGAACTGGGCACCAAAGCTGTTTTGGGTAGAGATGAAATTCGTGTGGATGGGAAAACCATTAAGCCCGAATCGGAAGGGGTAGTGCTGGCACTTTTCAAGCCCAGGAGATGTGTTACTACCCTTCACGATCCTCAGGGTAGACGCACAGTGGCCGACTTTGTTAACAAGTTTCCCATGCGACTGTATCCGGTGGGGCGACTGGATTACGACGCGGAGGGCTTGCTGCTGCTAACCAATGACGGAGAACTGGCTCACAGGCTCCAACATCCCCGTTACAAGGTACCCAAGACGTATCTGGTAAAGGTGCGTGGTCACCCCCCAGCAGAAGCTTTGGCAAGCCTGCAACAAGGAGTCAACCTGGAGGATGGGATTACTGCACCTGCAGAGTTGATTGTCGTGGAGGATGATCAGAAGGCAACCTGGCTCTCTCTTACCTTGCGAGAGGGGAGAAAGCATCAGGTTAAGCGGATGTGCGCGGCCGTGGGGCATCCAGTGTTGAGATTGAGAAGAACCAAGGTGGGCCCCATAGAGCTAGATGATTTGCGGCCAGGTGAGATTCGGCGACTCAAGTCACGGGAAGTGAGAAGCCTACGAAAAAATATAGGACTCAAATGACTAAGGTTTCAGCTTATATATTTCTTTTTCCTGACACCTGAAACCTGACACCTGGTAACTGAATTACACCTGAAACCTGACACCTGACACCTGAAACCCTGAGTCTTTGATTATGCAATCAATGAGACGAAAAATTCCTATACGGCGACTGGAACAGGAAAGGCTTGCTGCTCTTCAGGCACGAGATCGGCGGCGAAGAATGTCAAGCAAGTTCAAATGGGCTGTTCTGCTCTTGCTGCTTGCGGCAGTTATTGCTGGGGTGACCTACGGGGTTTTTTTTACACCCTACACCGCTCTTAGAAACATGTTGCCCGTGCCGAATAAGTTGATTACCGTTGTTTTTATTGTAAATGGCGTACCACACACCGTGCCTGCCGAAGGCACTCTTGTGGTGCATCCGGAGGATGTCGTCTCAGTTGATGATATCCAAACCGACGGCAAATTCAACTGGGGTTTGCGGTTGACTTCCGAGCAATTTTCAGCAAACGACCTCTTGGAGGGGCGTCGAGATATAAAGGAGTTCTGGCCGGATTTTGAACGTGAGGATCCCTTGAAGGTTGTAGTGGATGTGATGGCCGGTTCTCAGTTCATTGGTCGCTTCAATATGGTAGTGCGACTGCGGGCAAGAGACTGGGTGAAGAAGGCACAGGAGGCCAAAAGCCCTGAGGAGAAAGTGCGCTATTATGAGCGTGCTGCGCGCCTGGCTTCGCATAACGCCTTGATCCTGACAAACCTGGCACAACTCTATGCCGAGCAAGACCAGTGGGCTAAGGCTGCCGCTACCTATGAGAAAGTGGCAGCCAGCAGCAATACGATACCCATTTTGCAGAAACTGGTGGAGGCTTACCAGAAGGCAGGCAAAACGAACCAGGCTCTGGCTGCATATATCAAGCTGATCCGGAAGAGCGGCACAGACAAAGAGCCTTTCTACGGTTTTATCTCATATCTAAATGCGAAAAAGAAACCTACGCAAGCAGCCTCTTTTCTTTCCGCCAATGTGAGCTCTTTCCCGAAATCCTACCGACCGGAGATCCACGCTTATCTGGGAACATTGTATGGCCAGCAGGGGGAATGGAGTGAGGCCATCAATTCCTACAAACGGGCTTTGGCCGGTGGCGTTAATAATTCGCTCATCCATCTCAATTTGGGTGAGGCTTACAGCAGGGTTGGCAATTATCGCCAGGCTGAGAAAAGCCTGTTGACTTACCTGAAAAGTAAGCCCAAAGATGTGGATGCCAGGCTGAGGCTGGCAGCGGTGTACCGCAAAAGGAACAAGAATAAGAATGCCATCAAGACCCTCAAGGGGGTAATCAAAGACAATCCGAAATCACTGAAAGCTCATCTAGCCCTGGTGGATATTTACGAAAAACTGAACAGGGACAAAGAGGCTGCGGCTGTTTATGAAGCCATCGCCAAACTGTCTCCTGATAACAAGGTAGTCCATTACAACCAGGGAGTGCTCTACTACGAGATGAAACAATACGACCGGGCTGCCAAAGCTTTTTCCCAGGTCTTGAAGTTGGACAAAAAGGATATCGATGCCAGGGAATATCTCGTGGAGGTGTATCGCCAACAGAAAAAACCTCGTCAGGCTCTCACTGTTCTTGAAGAACTTATCAAACTACGGCCAGACCACTGGCCCTATTATGCTAAAGCTGTTGAGCTCTACGACCAACTAAAGGCCTACGAAGAGATGACTAAGACGCTTGCCCGTGCCGTGGGCAAAGCACCTGAACAGCCTGAACTAAGATATTTTCTCGGTATTTCCTACGAGAAACGGAATCTTCTGGTGGAGGCGATTCACCAGTTCGAGGCACTGGTGAAAGTGGCGCCCAAAAATATTGACTACCTCATTCACCTCGCCGGGCTTTATGAACAAATAGGCAAGACAGAGAAGGCACTAAAAACCTATCAGAAGGTTCTCGATCTGGATCCTGAAAACCCCAAGGCGCAGGAGAGTTATTTGCGCTTGAAGATGCAAGAGATAGGAGGGTAAGGGATCGCGGATTTGTCCTTCGGACTCCTACCCTGCGGGCGGGTCCCCAGTTTCAAAATTCAAAACCCCAACATCATCTCGAAAAAAAGAATTCCAAATAAGTTTGGGTCATTGAATATTGGAATTTGAGATTTATTTGTAATTTGGTGCTTGGGATTTGGGATCTCTAATTGTGAATTTACTCAAAGCTTATTCGAGTTTCCAACTATTTTCAAAATCCCTCAATTCCGCAATTCCCCAATTCCTAAATTCCGCTTGCAGGTTTTATCCTCTTGATGTATAGATTTCCCACTTACCCGGACTGTCGTGGGCGGGTAACTCAGTGGTGAGAGTGCCGTCCTCACACGGCGGAAGTCGAGAGTTCGAATCTCTCCCCGCCCACCA
>CAMYLW010000068.1 GCA_947259475.1 Thermodesulfobacteriota bacterium | reverse complement strand
CGGTGCAGGAAGCACGAAGAGCTGGAGTAATGGAGTAGTGGAGTAATGGAAAAATAGAAGACGAAGAACTCTATGGATTCGAAAGTTTTTTCAACACTCCAATACTCCAACACTGCAACACTCCATGGGCCGTAGTTTTGGGTAACCACTGTTTTTCCAAGAAGAGAACTGACCAATGATCGACCGTAGACTCATCCAAAATTTCGACTGGCTGTTGCTGCTTCTCACTTTTGCCATTATGGCAGTCGGTTTAATGACGCTATACAGCGCGCTGTTCTCTGGCGGTGGGGTCCATGGCTCCATTCTCACCCGCCAGTTTTATTGGCTGGGGCTGGGGGCTATAGTGATGGTCCTGGCTTTTAGCCTGGATTACCAGTGGTTGGAGCGGTCTGCATATCCAGCCTATGTGATCGGCATACTACTACTGGTGGCGGTGCTCATCTTTGGCAAAACCGTGTCCGGTTCCAAACGCTGGCTTGACTTGGGACCGGTTGTGGCGCAGCCCTCGGAGTTAATGAAACCTCTCCTGGTAATCGCTCTGGCCCGCTTTTTTGCCGGACAGGAGAAGCGCGAAAGCTACAAACTCCGTGAATTGGCCCTGCCAGCACTGATGGTCTTATTGCCAGTGGTATTGATAGTGCTGGAACCTGATCTGGGAACTGCCGCCCTGCTGCTTGGCATCGCCGCCTCAATGATTCTTTTTGTAGGAGTAAGGCCTTCTTCTCTCCTTGTCTTGACAGGCTTTTCTGTGAGTGCTCTTCCCCTTTTCTGGTACCTGATGAAAGGGTATCAACGGCAGCGAATTTTAACTCTACTCGATCCCAGCAGAGATCCTCTCGGGGCCGGGTACCACATAATTCAAGCGAAGATAGCTGTTGGTTCCGGACAGTTCTGGGGAAAAGGATTTCTCAAAGGAACCCAGGGCCAGCTCCGTTTCATTCCTGAGCACCACACTGATTTCATCTTCACCGTTTTGGCTGAAGAGTGGGGTTTCGTGGGCGGTATGCTGCTATTGGCTCTTTTCCTCTGTTTTTTTCTGAGGGGACTGAATGTAGCGCGTCGCTCCCGGGATCAATTCGGTGCTCTGCTGGGCTTTGGCATTACCGCCACTGTCTTCTGGCATGTGGCAGTGAACATCGCCATGGTGTTGGGCATGTTGCCGGTGGTGGGCATTCCACTTCCACTGGTTAGTTACGGCGGATCGTCAGCGGTGGTGACCATGGCTAGCGTTGGCATCTTACTCAATGTGGCCATGCGTAAGTTCGTTTTCCAGAAGTAAGTGAACAGCTGTTCTGTCTCTTTTTGGATATTGTGATTTTTTTTACTTTTTCCTTGCAATGTAAAATTTTGTGTGCTAATAAGATTTTCCGTACAGAGATAGAATGTTTGCCACACCACATTTCGCACCCGAATCACTCTTTACGACCAAAGTTTTCTTATAACAATTTCGGTGGTTTTGGGGAACGGGAAGGGTGCTGCGCTCCTTAAGAATTTGGCAGCGGTCGAGCCCGGTACGATCTTCTCAAAGCAATTAGATTGTTAAGATTTTAACAAAGACAAATCCGCCCCGAGTGTAAGGTGCGCGAAGCATTTCGGAGAGCGAGACTATGATCAATCCAGACATTACTCTCGTCATTCAAATGATCAATGTTTTGATCCTCCTCTTTGTCCTCAATTTTATTCTTTTTCGCCCCATCCGCAAGATCATCAAAGAGCGCAATCAAATAGTAGAAACCTTCAACTCAGACATTACCTCGTTAACTGGCGAAGCCCAGTCATCAATGGAACAGTTCGAAGTAAAGATCCTGGAAGCCAGGCAAGAAGGGGTGGGTAGGGTACAGAGTATGAAGGATGAGGGTGAACAGGCGGAGGTAGAGCTCATTGCAACTACCACTCAGGAGGTTCAGGCTAAGATCGATGAGGCCCGAAAGAAAGTAGCGTCGGACATCCAGGACGCTCGGACCGAACTGCAAAAGCAAGTTCAGACTTTTTCTGTGGCAGTAACCGAGAAAATCCTGGAGAGGAGCATTTAATGAGTTGGCCTAAGCGTAGCAGGACTCGCAGGCTTCTGGCCACAATTGGCTGGTGCAGTTCTGTCATACTCATGACAGCCGGAGTGGTTTGGGCCTCATCTGAGGGTGGCCATTCCATGTGGCCGGATTTCTGGCAGCGGGTTCTGAATTTTGCCATCATGGCTGGTGCTCTCATCTTTATTTTTAAGAAACTCAACGTTAAAGCGTTTTTTACCAAGCGCACCGAATCCATTGCCAACACTCTCAACGAACTGGAAGTCAAGAAGAAAGAGGCGGAGAAAACCTACGAGGAATACAAACAGAAGCTAAGCCAGCTGGATAAAGAGACCGATCGCATTCTGCAAGAGTACATCGAGCAGGGCGAGAGGGAAAAAACGAGAATTATCGCCAACGCCGAGAAGGCTGCGACGGAGATTCGCCAACAAACTGATATTGCAATAGAGCAGGAGATCAAGATCGCCAAAGAGGGGCTACAGCAGGAGATCGCGGAGCTTTCCGTGACAGCTGCTGAGGCTTTGCTCAAGGAAAAAATTGGCGAAGAAGATCAGCAAAAGCTGGTTGATGACTTCATGACAAAGGTGGTGGAGGCCAAGTGACCAATCAGATTTTAGCCAAAAGGTATGCGAAAGCGTTGCTGACTCTAGGTCGCGAAGACGGTAACCACGAGAAGTACGGAGAAGAGCTGGATCAATTCGTGACTTTTTGGGAAGAGACGCCGGAATTTGCCGATGCTGCTTCCAATCCACTTTACGCCAAAGAAAACCGCCAAGTTATCTGCGGCGCGGTGGTTGAGAAGATGGGAATGTCGCCGGTATTTAAGAGCTTGATCGATTTGATGCTCGAGAAGAACCGGTTACCCATCATCCCGGAGGTTCGCAGCTTCTATCAAAAACTTCTAGACGAGATGGTCAATGTCAGCAGGGCCAAGGTGACAAGCGCCACACCTCTTTCGGAGGAGGCAGTGGAATCTATCAAAGCCTCTCTGGAAAAGACGACTGGCCGTAGCATTTCTGTGGAAACAGAGGTTGATCCCGAGCTCATTGGTGGAGTAGTAGCTCGGGTTGGCGATTTGGTTTTGGATGGTAGTGTCAGGAGTCAACTGACTAACATCAAAGAAACTTTAATAAAGGGGTGAGACGAGCCGATGGAAATCAGGGCCGAAGAAATCAGTCAGATTATCAGGGAACAGATCAAGGACTATGACAAAAAGGTTGAACTGAGCGAGACTGGCACCGTTCTCACTGTTGGTGACGGTATTGCCCGTGTCTACGGGGTGGAGAAGTGCATGCTCATGGAGTTGCTGGAGTTTCCCACGGAGCATGGCACGATCTATGGCCTCGCCCTCAACCTGGAAGAAGACAATGTGGGTTGCGCCATCATGGGCGAGGATATCCACATAAAGGAAGGTACTGTCGTAAAACGCACCGGTCGCATCGCCGAGGTACCGGTGGGAGATGCGGTTGTCGGTAGGGTGGTGGACGGAGTGGGGCAGGCTCTGGACGGCAAGGGTCCCATCGAGACCACCGATTTTGCCCGAATCGAGCGGATCGCCCCCGGCGTTATTGAACGCCAGCCGGTGGACGAGCCCATGTATACGGGGCTCAAGGCCATCGATGCCATGACCCCTGTGGGCCGGGGTCAGCGTGAGCTGATCATCGGCGACCGCCAGATCGGCAAGACCGCCATCGGGGTGGATGCCATCATCAATCAGAAGGGCCAGGATGTGATCTGCATCTATGTTGCCGTCGGCCAGAAAAAGTCCTCGGTGGCTCAGGTGGTGGAGACTCTCAGAAAGCATGGCGCCATGGACTACACCATCGTGGTTGCTGCCTGTGCTAGTGATCCAGCCTCACTGCAATACCTTGCTCCTTTCGCTGGCTGTGCCATGGGAGAGTACTACCGGGACCGCGGCCGGCACGCGCTGATCATCTATGACGACCTCTCCAAGCAGGCGGTTGCCTACCGGCAGATTTCCCTGCTGCTCCGCCGGCCGCCGGCCCGCGAAGCTTTTCCGGGTGACATTTTCTATAACCACTCCCGTCTCTTGGAGCGGGCGGCAAAGGTGTCGGACAAAGCCCCCGAGCTGGATCCCCAGTTCGTGAAAGGCGGCGGCTCCTTGACGGCCTTGCCCATCATCGAGACCCAGGCCGGTGACGTCTCCGCTTATATCCCCACCAATGTTATTTCCATTACCGACGGGCAGATTTATCTGGAACCAGCTCTGTTCTTCGCTGGTGTGCGCCCGGCCATCAACGTGGGTCTGTCCGTTTCCCGCGTGGGCGGCGCCGCCCAAGTGAAGGCGATGAAACAGGTTGCCGGTACTTTGCGTCTGGACCTGGCCCAGTATCGTGAACTGGAAGCCTTTGCTCAATTCGGCAGCGACCTGGACCAATCCACCCAGGATCAGCTCAATCGAGGCGTGCGTCTGGTTGAGTTGTTGAAGCAGCCCCAGTATGAGCCCATGTCCATGGCGAAGCAGGTGACGGCCCTCTACGCCGGTACTCGCGGTTTTCTGGACAAGTATCCAGTGGAGAAGGCGGGGGCATACGAGCAGCAAATGCTGGAGTTCGTCGAGCAGAAGCATTCCTACATCTTTGATGAGCTCACAGAGAAGGATGAGATCGGTGACGAGCTGGACGAGAAGATGAAGAAGGCTCTTACTGAGTTCGATGAGGTCTTCCAGGCTACCCTTTAAGGTCGGGATGCAGAAAAAGCGAGTGAGAGAAGCGACCTATGGCAACTCTACGTGACATCAAAAGAAAGATCGATGCGGTCAAAAAGACCCAGCAGATCACTCGGGCCATGAATATGGTGGCAGCTTCCAAGCTTCGTACTACCCAACAACAGCTGGACCAGTTCATCCCCTATGCCACTCAGCTTACCGAAATAATGAACCGGGTGGCGGCTGGCGTCGAACCCGAGGGCTTTCCTCTGCTCATGGCCCACGAAGAAGTGGTCAAGGTGGAGCTGATTTCCCTAACTGCTGATCGCGGCCTTTGTGGCGCCTTCAATACCAACTTGATCGCTGCGGCTGATAAGTTCGTGCAAGAAAAGGAGCAGGAGGGCTTGGAGTTATCCCTCACCCAACTCGGTCGCAAGGGGAGAGACTATTTCAGGCGGCGGAAGCGACCTGTGCGAGTTTTCCATGAGGGCATGCTGAATAATCCCAACTATGGTGATGCCAGCGCTCTCGGCCAGGAGGTGATTGATCTGTTCCTGAGCCACGAGGTGGGTGAGGTCTATGTTTGCTATGCTGAGTTTATCAACATAGTCACCCAGAGGCCGGTGATCAAAAAGCTGCTGCCCATAGCCCCTGAAACAATGGAGGAGGAAGGGCAAGAGCAGGAGCTGTTGGAATATATCTTTGAGCCTTCAAGGGAAGGAGTTCTCAACGATCTGCTGCCAAATTACATTAAGCTACAACTTTTGGAGGTTTTTTTCCAAACTGCGGTCAGCGAACATGCCGCCCGCATGGCCGCCATGGACAACGCGGTCAATAACTGCAAGGAGATGGTGCGGGATCTTACCCTTGTTTACAATAAGGCCAGGCAGGCCGCCATCACCGCGGAACTCATGGATATTGTCGGCGGTGTGGAAGCCTTGAAGAAATAAAGATTCTTCAAGTACCCTTTGAGGAGGATTTGCAACCCATGAATATCGGAAAAATCGTTCAGGTCATCGGCAATGTGGTGGACGTAGAGTTCCCAGAGGGGAAGCTGCCGGAAATTTTATCGGCAATTGC
Source organism: Thermodesulfobacteriota bacterium (assembly GCA_947259475.1). GTDB lineage: Bacteria > Desulfobacterota > Syntrophobacteria > BM002 > BM002 > BM002. The sequence continues at coordinate 2,003 of CAMYLW010000068.1, read as the reverse complement.
TCTCAGCAATCCAACCATCAACGACGAGGAAGATAACCTTATTGTGGAGGCGGCCCAGCACCTGGGTGACAATGTGGTGCGCTGTGTGGGCATGGATACCACCGACGGTCTTGTGCGGGGCATGCCTTGCAAGGACACTGGTGCGCCAATTCAGATGCCTGTGGGCAAGCCCAGTCTCGGCCGGGTACTCAACGTTGTAGGCAAGCCAGTGGACGGGCTGGGACCGGTTGAGGCCGAAAAGTATGCACCCATCCACCGGCCGGCACCTGCCTTCACCGAGCAGGATACCTCGGTAAATGTGTTGGAGACCGGAGTTAAGGTTATCGATCTGTTAGTGCCCTTCCCCCGTGGCGGCAAGATGGGGATGTTCGGTGGTGCCGGTGTGGGTAAGACCGTCATCATGATGGAGATGATTAACAACATCGCCATGCAGCACAAGGGCATCTCGGTATTTGCCGGGGTGGGGGAGCGCACCCGCGAGGGTAACGATCTCTATCTGGAGATGAAAGAATCAGGGGTCTTGCCCATGGCAGCCCTGGTCTACGGCCAGATGACCGAGCCTCCTGGAGCCCGGATGCGAGTGGCGCTTTCAGCGTTGACTCAGGCGGAGTATTTCCGGGATGAGGAAGGCCAGGACGTGCTGCTCTTTGTTGACAATATCTTTCGCTTTACCCAGGCTGGCGCCGAGGTTTCGGCCCTGCTGGGCCGCATGCCCTCAGCCGTTGGCTATCAGCCCACATTGGGAACCGACCTTGGCGAGTTGCAGGAGCGTATTACCTCCACTACCAAGGGTTCGGTCACCGCAGTTCAGTGTGTCTATGTGCCGGCTGACGACCTCACTGACCCGGCCCCGGCAACAACCTTTGCCCACCTGGACGGCACCGTGGTGCTCTCGCGCCAGATCGTCGAGCTGGGTATCTACCCAGCAGTGGATCCGCTCGATTCAGTGTCGCGCATCCTTGATCCGCAGGTTCTGGGTGAAGATCACTACAACACGGCCCGAGATGTGCAGATGATCCTGCAGAAGTACACAGATCTCCAGGATATCATCGCTATCCTCGGAATGGACGAACTTTCTGAGGAGGACAAGGTTGTGGTGGCCCGGGCTCGGAGAATTCAGCGCTTCCTGAGCCAGCCCTTCTTCGTGGCCTCTCAGTTCACCGGCACCGAGGGCAAATACGTCAAGGTGGAAGACACGGTTCGCGCCTTCCGGGAGATCGTCGACGGCAAGCACGACGAGGTTCCAGAGCAGGCCTTCTACATGGTGGGTGGTATCGAGGAGGTTTTGGAGAAAGCCGAAGTCATGGCGGCCGCATAAAAGGTGGGTCGTCTGAAGGCTGACAGATAGTTCCGGAATTACGAGAATACGTGCTCAATAATATCAAAATGGTGATTTTATGGCAGAGAAGACGCTGCAGCTAGAGGTGGTAACTCCTGAGCAAACGGTAGTGAGCGAGGATGTTGATATAGTAATGGCCCCCGGCTACTTTGGTGAGTTTGGCGCCTTGCCCAATCACCTGCCGTTCCTTGCCCAGCTTCAACCCGGTGAAGTGAAATACCGCATAGGAGGCCAGCTTGAGTACGTGGCGGTCAGTGGCGGCTACGCCGAGGTGCTGCCCACCAAGGTTACCATACTGGCCACAACAGCTGAACCCGCCAAAGATATTGATTTGGAACGGGCGCGGGCTGCCAGGGAACGGGCTGAGCAACGTCTCAAAGAGCGGCAAGAGGAAATGGATTTTCTCCGGGTTGAAGCCGCACTCCAACGAGCCATCGCCCGCATCCGGACTGCGGAGAGAGCCAAGCTTTAGGCTAGAACGAATTTTCGACATACGCAAGGCGGATCCCATAGCGGGTCCGCCTTTTTTATTGCTGCGCTCAGCTCAGCGCTTCGCAGCGTCCGTCGTCCGTTGTCAGTTGTCCGTTGCATCAAAACTCAAGAATTCAAAGGACAAAGATTTGGACCTGTTCATTTTTTTCTCACCACAAAGGCACCAAGTCAC
>CAMYLW010000067.1 GCA_947259475.1 Thermodesulfobacteriota bacterium | reverse complement strand
CTCCAGCCGGATAGCGAGCTTTTCATCATACCTGCAGCCGGAGGCGAGGCTCGAAGGATGCGCTGCAACCGTGAGCTTCTCAACTCCTGGCACAGCTTTTCGCCCAATGGAAAATGGATGCTGTTCAGTTCCAAGGCCAACACTCCTTTTACCGAAATTTTTCTGACCCACATTGATGAAAACGGAGCTGACAGTCCTCCGGTATGCTTATCCCGGCTCAGCGATAATCACTATGCCGCCAATGTACCGGAGTTTGTCAATATAGGGCCGGGGGCTATCAAGAAGATAAGGATCTCTGCTCAGCGCTGAGCGCCAAACGTTCATCAAAGACGGGAGTTAACTCATGAAAAGAGCTACTGTCTATTTTATCCTGGCACTGCTCATTGTGGCCGGATGCAGTGCCTACAGAACTGCAAAATTTAATAGGAAATACGGGCCTGTGCAAACTGTGGATCGGACTGTTAGTGCTTATAAACCTGGTGAGGTTTCTTTTCATAATGATGTGCAACCCATCCTGGAGCGTCGCTGTGATGTGTGCCACGGCTGTTATGATGCGCCATGCCAGCTGAAGCTCACCTGTTATGAAGGACTTGAGCGGGGTGGCACCACAAAGCTAGTCTACACTGCCAGATTGAGACCGGAAAAGCCGACCCGGCTGTTTATTGATGCGAATTCAGTGGAAGAATGGCGCCAGATGGGTTTCCATCCTGTTCTCAACGAGAGGGATCAGACCCCGCAGGCAAATCTTGAAGACTCCGTGGTCAATCTGCTCTTGCAGCTGAAAAAAGAGAATCCCCTGCCGGAGACGGAACTTCTGCCGGCCAGTTTTGATATCAGTCTTGACAGAAAACAGATCTGTACAACTGCGGAAGATTTCAGTGAATACAAGAAAAAATATCCTCTGTGGGGAATGCCGTATGCGCTGCCCGGACTGACCGAAAAGGAGCATAAGACAATTGTAGAATGGCTGAGACAGGGGGGGCTGATTACGCCGCGGCCACCGATGTCGGCTAAGGCCAAGAAAATTATAAACCAGTGGGAGGAATTCTATAACGGCACTTCACTGAAGCAGCAGCTGGTGTCACGCTACATTTATGAACATCTGTTTATGGGCCATATCCATTTTGATACGTTGCCGGACCGGGAGTTTTACCGGCTGGTTCGATCTAAAACGGCTCCAGGAGAACCGGTGATTGAGATCAATACAGTAAGACCTTATGACGATCCCGGGGTTGCAAAATTCTACTACCGGTTGCGGAAAGTAGAATCAACCATTGTGTCAAAAAATCACATTGTTTATCGGATGAACAGGAAAAAAATGGAGCGCTACCGGCAGCTCTTTCTGCAGGACAATTATGAGGTAAACAAGCTGCCGCCCTATGATCCCCAAATAACCTCCAATCCCTTCAAGACTTTTGCGGCTCTGCCTGCTATATCCCGTTACCGGTTCAAATGACCAATTCTTTATTGCCTTTTTTGATCCGGAGAAGGACACCATCAGCAATGATACAGCCTTTATCGCCAGTATGAGTGATTATCTGGACTTACCGGCCAGCGGGGAAGATAAACTAAACATCGAGGTTCTCCCAGTAGTGGTTGACTATCAGAGTAAGCAAGAAAAATATCTGGATGCCAAGGGAAAGTATCTTGCAAAACTGGATCCGGCTAAAAAGGGAAATGATATAACTTATATCTGGAACGGTGCCGGCCACAATAGAAATGCGCTGTTAACGATTTTCAGGCATTTTGACAGTGCCAGCGTGGCAAAGGGTTTTGTGGGAGATACACCCAAAACCGGCTGGGTGATTGACTATCCGCTGCTTGAAAGGATCCACTATCTGCTAGTCGTCGATTTTAACGTGTTTGGCAATGTGGGGCATCAACTCGAAACTCGGCTTTATATGGACTTGCTCCGCATGGAGGGAGAGAATAATTTTCTGAGCTTCCTGCCAAAGGATAAGCGCGTCGAGATAAGAGCAGAGTGGTATAAGGGCGCCAGGGCCGAACATAAGATTCACCTGGAGGACCCTCTTCGGGGGCTTAAATGGGACACCGGAATTGTCTACAGGACAAACGATCCCAAAAAGGAATTTTTTGAACAGATACTTGTGCATGCGGGACCAGCTGCTGGTCCGAAAGACTACTTGAACCGCTGCCCGGAAAAAAACTGTGTTGATAAAAATACAGGGCCACTTGAACAGAGAGCAGACTTGGCCCTGCAAAAAGTGACGGGACTCCGCGGCCCTGAGATACAGGTGGTCCAGGATTTGGCCTTTATTCATGTTGTTACCGGTAATAAGGATAAAGACCTGGCCTATACCGTTATCCGCAACAAGGCTCTGAGCAACAATTCATTCATGTTTGAAGAGGAGAGAAGGCGCATTGTTAAAGACGACACCCTCACCATAGTCAAGGGTTATACGGGCAGCTATCCAAACTCATTCGTTCGAGTTCAGATAGATGACATAGAGGAGTTTGTTGAAAGTTTTCTCACAATCAGAGATCAACTCAGCTACTACAATGTTGCCAGAAAGTATGCCGTTAGAAGAACCAGTCCGAATTTCTGGGAGGAGGCAGACTGGCACTACCAGAAATATCTCAAGGACGAACCGGTGGAAGCAGGTCTGTTTGATATGTATCGTTTCAACCGGATTGCCGAGAAATCGGATGCTCACTTTAAATGGTAAATCGGGGATCGGTAGGCACTAGAATAGATACAGCAGATCAACATATGGAGATGTAGAAACTACATTTACATGGTGGCAGGATTATTGCGGGGAAGTGTTACTGCCGCCTCTTCTTGTGAACAAAATAGTCAGTCAAAATCTGATCGTGATCGAAGGCCAGGGGTGAGGGCAAATCTTTTTCAGGAAACACCCCCACCTCTCTCGCATCGTCTCTGGCCTTCGGTTCACCTCCGGCTCGGGCCAGAAAAACCACAGTAATGGTGTGGTGTCTCGGATCGCGGTCGGGCGCAGAGTAAGCACCAAGTTGCCCGAGTAACTCCACATCCAAAGAGGTCTCTTCGCGGGCTTCCCGCCGGGCCGCCTCCTCCAGGGATTCGCCGTAATCCACAAATCCGCCCGGGATAGCCCAGCCAGGGGGCTCTTTGGCCCGCTGAATCAGGACGATCCCTTTGTCTTCCAGCTCAATGATAATGTCCACTGTGGGCAAGGGATTTCTGTATTTGGATACCAGCTCGCCACAGTGCGGACAGGCAAGGCCCTTCATCATATCCTTCTCCTTCTAAGCGTTATAGCTCACTCCGTTCGCCGCATAGAGCAAAGCCCAGAGCGCAGAGCGTTTTGTTATCATCTAATCATCCGCTTCGCGCTATGATCTACCTGTCCTGAGCCTGTCGAAGGATGCCCTTTGCGCTTTTCTGCAACGGACAACTGACCACTGACTCTGCCGACCGGCAGTTAGTGCTGTAGTTCGAATAGTCGGCTGATGGAATCTTCGTTGTGAATACTCTTGATGGCCTCGGCAAACAGTAGCGCCGATGAGAGTACTTCTAGGTTGGGGATGTCGGCTCTGTCAGGTTGATTTGGTAAGGTATCGGTGACCACTACCGATCCGAAAGGACTCTGGGCCAATCTTTCAGCAGCCGGACCGGACAAAATTGCATGGGTACAACAGGCATGCACCGCTCTGGCGCCGTTCTCCAGGAGGGTACGGGCCGCTGCTACAAGGGTTCCAGCGGTATCCACCATATCATCAAGGATAATCGCAGTTTTCTCTTCCACCTCACCAATCAGGTGCATGGCCTCCGCCTGGTTGGCATCTGCTCTTCTCTTGTCGATCAGCGCCAGGCCGGCATTCAGTCGGGTGGCGTAGGCGCGGGCCCTGGGAACTCCTCCAGCGTCGGGGGCTACTATTACCAGTTCATTTCTAAACTGCTCCCTTATATGGGGCAGAAGAATCGGAGAGGCATAGAGATTGTCCACAGGGATGTTGAAAAAACCTTGGATCTGGCCGGCATGTAAATCCATGGTGAGCACTCGATCAGTTCCCACTTTAGTCAGAAGGTCGGCCAACAAACGTGCGGTGATGGGTACACGGGGCTTGTTCTTGCGATCCTGGCGGGCATAGCCGTAATATGGCATTACCGCAGTGATCCGCCTTGCTGACGCACGTTTAAGAGCATCAATTATTGCCAGCAGTTCCATGAGATGATCATTCACAGGATGGGCAAGGGATTGGATCACGAAAGCGTCTGTGCCCCGAACATTTTCTCCAACCTCCACTAGAGTTTCGCCATCGTTGAAGCTAGCAATCCTGGCACGACAGAGAGATATGCCAATATAATCGCAGATCTTTTCTGCCAGACCTCGATTGCTATTACCGCTGATAACTCTCAGGCCCACCGTTGCCATAACCAACTCTCCTCGTATTTCTCCACTCTGATAGGGTTTCCCATTGGAAAACGAGTCTATGAATACTTTCTTACTCGGCACTAGTCCCGGGTAATAAATTCTGAATAGAACCTACGAATCAAAGGACGAGCGGAAGGATTTCGGCCTGCTACCATAGTACACACTGGCTTAAATCTCAAGTAAAGAATTCGGACTCTCAGGATCCGGCTTTGGGCTGCCCCTGCTAGGGGGCTTGGATGCTCTTTCCCCTCTTGCGGCAGTCTGCTGGAGTGATGGAGTGGTGAAGCATTGCAAAATATCAAATTCCAACCACCAGATCTCAGGGTGTCAGGTGTCAGGGAAGAAAGAAAGCCAACCCCTGAACACTGAAACCTGAACACTGAAACCTTAGTTATTTAATGGCTACCACAATGATCACAGCAAGTTACTGAGGCCGCCAGCGCCTGAACAACCTCTTTCGGATCTGCCCTTATTACCTTAACAATTCTAAGCTCGAGCATCAGACGCATATCTACTTGGGGAAATTCATCTTGGTGCAACAGCTGAGATGCCACAAATGCTGCTGCCTCCGACTCTAGCACCAGTTCCAGGCATTCACCTTCTGTAAGGCCTTCCAGTCTTTGATCCACCCCGTCGATCCAAGACTCCACACCATAGAGAAAGCGGTGCTGCCCTGAGGCTTCCAAAGCCTGGTTCTCTTGTTTTTCATCGTATAGCCTAAACTCAACCGTCACATAGTGTAAGGACGTCACCTTTGTGGCCATTGTCAAGATCTCCTGTTCAAGTAACATTTGATGAAAACAACCAGGCTTTACTATGCCTTCTATTTTACCGTTTTTTCCTCCCTCTTTCCATCGTCAATGTTCTCCCTGGATAGGATTTTATCCCCTCACTTTCAATCACGTTTTCCACGTGAGGCAGGATACTATACCCCCACAAAAATCAAACAAATGAAAAATCGGCCCACAATGATTTGATTTTTCTTTGACTTGCCGCTACTATCTGACGGTCATCACATAGAAGGGAGTAGGTATGGCGAGGCGAGGGACTTTGCGGGAAAAAATATCTTTGTTTACTGTGATCTTGATAATGTCCATTACTTCCTCCTTCCTCTATGCCGCACACACTAGAGGCGGCAATCTTGTGGAGCTCACGTTGGTGGATGTAGATGGGAAGAAGGTGCGTCTCGATCAGTTGGCTGGGGACCAACCGCTATTGCTTTATTTTTGGGCTACCTGGTGTAAACCCTGTCGAAAAACACAACCCAAGGTTTCCGCTCTTGCCAAAAAATATAAGGACAAAGTTAAGGTGGTGGGAATTAATGTGGGAGGATTGGATTCGCCAAAGGACATAAAAAAGTATCTTTCCCGTAACCGGATCACCTACACTATGTTGATTGACCACAACGATGAGGCAGTCAAAGCTTACTCCGTTTCTGCCATCCCAGTGATTATCCTTGTGGATGAGACCGGTAAGATCCTGTTCCGCGACAATGAACCGCCGGCAAATCTGGAAAAATTCTTATCTGGATAGCCCGGATGTTTCATGAATTGCAGCATGCCTATGTTCGTTGACATTACAATTGAAGCTCCCTGTAGCAAGCTGCAGGCCCGCTGAAGCGGGATTCGAAATGTAAGGAAGGGATTCCATTTTATTGTAGTTCGCTCGCTAACCCCGCAGCAAGCTGCGGGGAATGCGCTCGCTGTAGCATTTTCGTAGCTAGCCATAATCTTTATAAAAAGGTGAAGAGCGATGAGTATGCCCCTACTGATTGCCAGCATTCTGGTGGGTATTCTGGTGACCTGTGTAGGTATTTACCGTGCTTACACCCAGGGCGAGTTCATGCCCCTGGTCCTGGGCATGCTAGTATTGATGAGTTGCGCAGCTAATTACCTCAAACGGCATACCAAAGAGGAAGACGGGGAAGAGCAATCTACGGATGAGTCGGCAAACGGTTAAACCCGGAGGACGCTCTTATCCGCGGCAGCAGCAGACAATTAGCGAAATATCCGGGCTAGGGTTTAAAGGCGGTGACCAGCATACGTTTATTGAGAAGACCGTAATCATCGGCCTTTGGGTGAGAAACCAGAAGACTACCACAGTCGATTTGCTGGAAGCCGCTTTCAGTTAGGAGCGCTTCCAAATCTTGGGGCTGGAAAAGGCGAGCGAAGTAGGTGACGTCCCGGACGAGACCACGCCGCTTGCTCAGTACAATTTCTCGCACCAAGACCCCTTCTTTCAGTAGTTCTCGTTCTCGGCAGACCACCACATCCTCATTGGCCTCGTGCCAACTGCTAGGTTTGAACTGTTTGCGAGCATAGTCACTGTGGATCAAGTCAAGGAGCAACTTGCCGCCGGATCTCAGCAAACGGCAAATCTCCCGAAGGACTTTCAAGTTCTGGCTGTCCTCCTTGAAGTATCCGAATGAATTGCCCATGACCATTACTACATCGAAGCTGCCATCTGCCAAGCCAACCTCACTTGCATCGCCTCGACAAAAATGGACTCCACATTTGATTCTTGTCGCCTGGCGGACACCGACTCGCAACAGAACCTGCGAATAGTCCACCACCGTAATTTTCTTGTATCCACGTCTGTGCAATTCTATCGCATGGCGCCCTTGCCCACCGCAGAGATCAAGAATTCGATCGTCGGGGCTGAGATCCAGGGTGGCCTCAACCATATTAATTTCAGTAGCAGTAGTCTCTGGGCAGCACACAGTGCGGGCGTCGGTGACAAGGTAGGTCTCGTCAAAAATATGTTGCCACCAGGTAGGATCGTATTCATTCATAACTACCTCTAGACTAGCGAAAAGTGGCAATAGATTTGGTACTGGCCGGGGATTATGAGTGCGAGAGACACAAATTCGAAATTAAAATTCTTTAATGTTCAAAACAAAGACCAATCAAAAACTTTTGGGCATTTGGATTTTGAGAATTTGGATTTGTTTCGAATTTCGATATTCGGATTTCGGATTTACTATCTGCCGTTTTCGGCTCGAAATTCGGAACGCGAAATTCACGCTTCCTTCGAAAGAAGTTGCCTCCCGCACTACTCTTCTGGATGGGCGCCGAAGGAGAAAAGCCCATCGCTGGCCATCAAAGCCGGTTGACCGGTCCAGGGGGCTGTCCTGGCAATGGCTTCCTCTTCAGCGGTGATATGGACGAAATCGTCCAAGCTCCCCGCACGCCACCACTGCGTCAGCTGCACAGCGTCAGCCCACAGGTTCTCGCAGTAGACTTGAAGTTGTTGCATCTGAGCCTCATTTATGAGCCGCGGCCGCCAAGCGGTCTTGATGGGGCCCAGCAGATAGGTGTGCCCCATGGCCACGGCCTGTTCATTCACTTCCTGGCGAATTTCCTCGAGTATGCTGTACTGCACTCGACAAATGGCTGTATTGATTTGCGCAGCCACTTCGCCCCCGGCTGTGGTTCCTGACAGCAGAGCAAGCGCCTGGGTTCCCCCTCCAGCCCCTACATTCGTAGGAATACCGCCAAAACGTCCAAGAAAACCGATCAGCCCCGCATCTGTGATGAGGCAGCGAAAGTCCGTCTGCCACCTCTGTAATCCTACCCTTTGCTCCTCGCTGAAAAGCCAGGGGGAGTCTTCCGCCCACAAATGGAGAGGTACCAGTTCCTGCACAATATAATTGCCGGCCGTGAGAGCCTCCTCCAGATCTGCATCCGGGTCTTCACTCTTGAAGCCGATAAAGATCCCTTCGCCCGAATAGCCTTGTACGGGCTTGAGCACGAGCCGATCCCAATTCTCCCTGGTCCATGTCACCAAATCCTTTATGACTTCACCCTCGGGTCCGGTGGCATCTCGCTCGTACAATTGCCTAGTCCAAGGGGTTCTTTGAACTGTGGTCTCACGCAACTGCTTGCGAAGGGAACCGGTAACTGCTTCAAATATCCCTTTGGCTCCTGCAGGCTCCATACCGCGGGGGTTCACAACCAGATCATCCTTGATGGCTTGACGCAGGGCCGCGAGTGGTTCGTCTTTTTCCATCTTTAAAAGCACGTCATTGTTAAAATCCATAAAGATCAAGGTTACCTGGACGCCTTGGTGGTACAAAGATCCCTGATGATAATCTAGCTCCTGCGGGGCGGCAAGTGCCGCCGTTACCTCATCGATGCTATCTAGATATTGGACAAAATTCCGGTTTTCAACAACTGTATCCAGGGTATCCGGTTCGGCCACCAGAACGATGTGAGCTGCTTTGTTTCCGTGGCGTTGCTTATGGGCTCGAAGCAAGGTGGCGGCAAAAGCAGGTACCGGATTCAAATACTCATGGTCAAAATCAAGACTAATATCTATGCTCAAATGAGGCCGTAGCAGATGCCAAGCTAACTTACCCAACTCCTGGGTGATTCGTTGATATTCCCAACCACCAGGACTGCCGAGATTCCACTCCGAGTGATAACCCAAAAAATCTTCCACAGATACCTCCCTAGTTAGTGTCCATACGGAAATAAAAGATTTTAGGATGGAGCTATCAGTCATCAGGGTTCAGCCGTCAGTCTAACCCCTAGATTTCAAATGTTTTTTGCTGAAAGCTGATCGCGCTCATCCGGAAATACCCTTCCCCTCCCCAGGCGGGAGGGGATAAAGGGGAGGGGGAATTGGTAAATAGCTGAATATAAATTATTTTTTCACCCCCACCCTCACCCTCCCCCGTCAAGGGGGAGGGAATTTATGGGTTTCCTGATGAGCACTAGTGAGTGCAATAAGCGTTGATTTAAGAGGTTAATTGAAGCTGCCTACCCCTGGGCTACCATCCTTTGCCAGGTTTTCAAACCTCCAAGCAGCAAGATCAAACGGTATCTCGCCCCCCTCCAATAGGAGCCGGTGAAAACGTTGCCA
>CAMYLW010000066.1 GCA_947259475.1 Thermodesulfobacteriota bacterium | reverse complement strand
GGTAATGTTCCTCCCGAGCTATAGAGTGAGGTCCAGCACTTGTCGGAACAGTTAAACACCTGCTTGAAGTAGGGGCGTCTTTGGAGGATCTCCACGATGCCAGGATGGGCGATAAAGTAGAAATGGGCCTCAAGATAAAAGCGATGAATAGCCTCCACCGCCGGTAGGCTGAGGATAAAATCGCCGATGGCACCCTGGTGGACAATGAGGATAGATTTCATTGTAAAGAGGTAAATGGTGTTATTGGGGTGTGGTCGGGTGGCTTTGGGAATGCTGATGTTCTGCGAATGGTGAAACTCATTGTCTGCTGTATTTGACCTCAAAGAGGCTAACTGGTCTCGTCTCTTTGTGCTGCCCGCTTTCTTTCGGACCAGCGCAAAATCGCTCCTACGACGCCCTTTGGATCCGTCTGTTTTTCGTCGGCTTGAGAACCACTATCAGATTTGAGCTTCTCCACGCCGCCACAAGCCTCAATAGCTTCCTGGAGGCACTCCCGCAGGTGGTCACAATGGCGGCAGTGTTCTTGTGGCTGGATGATGCCGTTCTCATCTCTGGGCATACAGTGCTCAGAAATGCCAAAGCAAGAAGGCCTGCTATCAGGCATATTCTCTACTCCAACGGCCGAGAAGGTGAGGACCAGGCAAAGCTGAAACCAAAAGCCCTTTTAATCGATGATCTCAAGAACTACGCGTTTCCTGAGCTTTGCAGAGGCAGCGTTCAAAATGGTACGCATTGCCTGGGCGTTGCGTCCTCGTTTGCCGATTACCTTGCCAATATCCTCTTTGGCGGTGCTGAGTTCGATGACCGAAGCGTGTTCTCCAGCGATTTCATTCACTTGTACCTGATCAGGATGTTCAACCAGCGCCTTTGCCATTATTTCAATTAATTCCTTCACCGCTATAACCTCCATTCCAATAGACGCCAACCAACTCAGGTATGGATAATCCCGCATCAAAGCATGACGGGGAATTAACGTTGAGATGTACAAAATATCGCCGAATCTGCGACCGGATCAGCTCATCAGCAAATCCAAATCAGTAAAGAAGCGGTGAAACAGTCATAACAAACAAACTATATTCAGCCAAATGCCACAGAGTCAAGCATTTTCGGCTCAAGTACCTGGCTTGCCTGACTGTGGGTCGTGGTCCATTACGGGGCACTAAAGAGTCTGTTGAATTGCCTCCAAGAAATCCATAACATGCATAGCAATATGAAGTAGCACAATCCCAGTGATAAACAAACCCGCGAGGACAAGCGGCAGCAAGAGTGCGAAAAAAACTCTGGCCTTTGAGGTCTGGTGGGCTTTGACGAGGCCAACAAAGTACAAGACCAAGGCCCAGATAGGCATGATAAACCTGCCGACAAATGGTATGACATTGACAAGAGAGGTTGCCCCGGAAGCGTAAGCCATAACCTGAAATGTCGTTGCAAAAGGGCGTTGGGTCGCAAGTAGGATTCGCAAAACAAGGTGGACCAGGCCTGCAACTATAAAAATAGAGGCAAAAAGCATGATGGGGGTAAGCAGCACGACCCCTCCAAAGTGTATGGTGTTGCTGAGAGCGTTGCCTTCCAAAATGCCGTATCTAATACCGAGAAGAGTAAACCAATAGCGGCCGATGATTTGCCCCAGAGAACCGTAGACAAGCAGGTACACAAGGGAACTACCTATCCCGGCCTCATAGTTTAGAGTTGTAAAGGTTGCTGCAGGATGAAACAGGATGTTTTTGCTGGTTTGCCAGAACGCGGCCATATCCAACCAGGAGGCTCGCGCCTCCCAGTCAACCTTGTGGTGTGGTTGAGGTTGTAACTCAGCCTCAGCACTAGATACTGCTGTGGGATCTTCTGGCTCGGCAAAAGGCATAGGTGTCTGACAGCGGGGACAATATAAGACGTCATCAGCAGCAAGACGACTTTTTTCTCTGAGAGCACCAGTAAACTTGCATTTGGGGCAGCGGATGACCATGAATGGTTTTCTCCACGGCAAGACCAAACAAGGGGAGCCAACTCCGGAAAAGCCAAAGAGTCATGCTCCGTTAGGCGCATCATAATAGCGAGAAGTCGGCAGTATGGAAAGCTTTTTCTGGAATAACCAGGGGGCACTGGAGTCCGTGGTCTGTTGCCAATTGTCCACCGATCAGGTAAGATGAAAAATGCGCGATGTGGAATGATAACTTGCTGTTGACATTACCAAAAATGCTTTGACAGGCATGCCTGACTATGGTAACCAGGTGAGGACGATCCTTAGCAAGAGGAAACGATACTGGGGATTGTGTCATCCATGGCCGCACCACTTTAACGGAGTGAAGGAGCATGGCAGAACAGTTTGAGCGCGCAGCAATAGTTGGGTTAGGATTGAAGGGGGGATCACTTGCTATGGTGCTTCGTAAGAAGCGTCTAGTCAAGGAGGTCATCGGTATAGATACAGATGCGACCGCACTTACCAAAGCATTACATCGCGACGTTGTCGACCAGACGGTGGCTGATCTCGAACAGGGTCTCTCCCAGGCCGATCTAGTGGTCTTGGCGGTGCCCACGCACTCTACTGTGGATGTTCTGGCCGACATTTCCTCGCACCTCCAGGTCGGAGCCGTTGTGTGCGACGTAGGTCGGATAAAAGGACCTGTGTTGGAAAAAGCCGCAGAAGTACTACCACAAGAAAATCCTTTTGTCGGCTGCCATCCGGTTGTGTTCGAAGAGGAGAAAGATATTGATGAAGCCTATCCCGCTCTCTTTCAGGGTAAACCCTGTATACTAACTTCAGGCGATCGGCGCGACGAGGAGGCTGTCAAACGGATCAGAGAAGTCTGGGAAGGGGCTGGCTGCAAGGTCGAGGAAATGGATCCAGAGGTTCACGACCGCCTTTTTGCGGTCCTCGAGGATCTTCCCATCATATTTCTCAGTCTTGTTTGCAAGGCTGCTGGTCAGGTGAGTGGCTATGTAGACGAAATAGACCAGTACTCGAGTAAAGAGCTCAAAGAGATTACCGGACTTGTCGCCAAAGTATCTCCACACGCAGCAGAGCGGTTGTGGGCGAACCGCAAACCACTGGTGCATGTTCTTGCCTACTACCGACTCAAACTCAAAGAATTAAGTGAAGCGCTCCAGGACGGCAGTCTTCAGGATCTGAAGGCACTCCTGTAGGTACCGGGCACAGATCCCCTATTTTCGGTTACTGAGATTCTAAGAATGACTGGATTCCCCATTTCTGGGCAGCAGTCCGATGCTGCTCTTGTCATCCCGCAACTGGACGACCACCAGTCCAGACCACTCATGGCAAAAATGGCACGCATTTTTCGTGAAATTGGGGCCATGGGTGAGGTAAAACGATTCCGCCAGCATCTAAGCCTGCCAGAAGATACCAGACGTTTGAGCCAGCGGGCCTTGCGGCTGTACGATGAGTACCTCATCTACACCATCGGCAAAGTGCAAAAGAAAGGCTGGCGGGTTTACTGTGGGCCTGGTTGTGCTGCTTGCTGTTTTAACATGCCTGCCGGAATCAGCAATTGGGAATTTCTTATCATCTATGATCATATCCAACAGGCTGGGAAGTTGGAAAAATTCTTCCGTAGAAGTCTTGAAAGCTACCAAATACTCGATCGGGTGAAGAGGCAGCTGCTTGATGAAAGGAGTGAAGAACAGATTGAAAGCAAGGGCAACGATGATACCCTCTTGCACAATTACAGCTTGGCGAAAAACGGTTGTTCCTTCCTAAGCGATACCCAAGAGTGCCTTATTTACTCGGCCCGGCCGCTGGCTTGCAGGATGCATTTCGCTTTCACTCCACCAGAGTTGTGTGATCCCACGCATCATCTTTTTTCTCAAGGGGTTCGCGTCAATCTAAGTCCCCATGCTGAAGTTGAGGACGAACTGAAGCAACTGGACGGACACCTGAATCTGGCCCTCAGTGATCTATTGGCTCCAACTCCATGCCCCATGCTCCATGCCTTCCAACATCCCAAGCACCAATTCTCAGGGTTTCAGCTTTTTTCTTTCCTGACACCTGACACCTGACACCTGACACCTCAATTTTGGATTCTGGATTCGGACTCTTTTTTTTGTGATTTATCATTGAAGATTAGTATCTCATGATTACTAATAGTGGATGTTCCTATGCGGATAGGAAAATCAGAGATGATCAAGGCGAAATGAGAAATGTTAGATGCGAAGTGATAAATGTATAAAAATCGTCGGTGCCAGGCAGAACAACCTCAAGGATCTGGCCCTGGATCTACCCAGGGAACAGCTCATTGCCATAACCGGCGTGAGCGGATCCGGCAAGTCAAGTCTGGCCCTTGACACACTGTATGCTGAGGGTCAGCGCCGTTACGTTGAAACCTTCTCGCCCTATGCCCGCCAGTTTTTGGACAGGTTGGACCGACCTCAGGTTGAGTCCATTATTGGCATTCCTCCAGCTATAGCCATAGAGCAAGGAAACCGCATTAAAAGTTCCCGTTCAACTGTGGGTACAATAACGGAAGTTGCAGACCATCTGAAACTGCTTTTTGCCCGGACCGGACTGCTGCATTGCCAGCAATGCGACCGGCCTGTTTCCGAGGATACCCCGGAGACCATTTGGTCTTCGCTGTCCGAGGTCCCCGAAGAAAGTTCAGTCTTGATAGTTTTTCCTTTGGGCATCAAGGGTCGAACCACAGAGGAAATTCATGGCTATTTGTGGCGTCAAGGTTTCCGTCGCTTGTGGCACCAGGAGAAGATACTCCACCTGGATAATGAGTCGATTCCCGATGGAGAGCATCTTGATGTATTGGTGGATAGAACTGTGTGGGGTCAGGAAAATAAAAAGCGCCTTCTCGACTCGATAGAACAGGCGTACCATTTCGGCGAGGGTAAGGTGAAGGTGATATTCCCTCCCGCAGAAATACATTCCTTCTCGGCAACCAATCACTGCGCCAGCTGTGATATTAGCTATCCCTCGGCCTCCCCCCATCTCTTTTCTTTTAACAGTCCCTTGGGTGCTTGCGAGATCTGCCGTGGCTTCGGCAGAGTTATCGATGTGGATTTAGATTTGGTGATTCCAGACCAAAGGTTGACCTTGGAAGAAGGTGCAATTAAACCATGGTCCGCAGAGCGGATGGAATACTACGATCTCAAGGATTTCTGCGACGCGTATTCCTACGGATGTATCTTTCAACAAACTATCGCCAGCTCAGCAGGAAGCAGTGATCGAAGGAAGTGATGAGTTCTATGGGGTCCGCGGTTTTTTTCGCTGGCTCGAAACCAAGACCTACAAAATGCATGTTCGGGTTTTTCTATCTCGCTACCGTGCCTACCGCCCTTGCGCTTCCTGCAATGGCAGTCGCTTCCAGCCTCTATCGCTTCTCTACCGCATCGGTGGTAAGAACATTGCTGAAATTAGCCAGTTACCCATCAGCCGTGTTCTGACTTTTTTCCTGGATATGGCATCAGTTTTCGAGGCGGATCCTGCTTCCAAGCTGGTTTTCAGAGAAATTATTGGACGACTTACCTACTTGTCTGAGGTGGGACTTGGCTATTTGAGCTTGGACCGTCAGTCTCGCAGCCTTTCCGGAGGTGAAGTACAGCGAGTACACCTCACTCGTGCTCTGGGTTCGCCCCTGGTAAATACTCTCTACGTGTTGGACGAGCCCAGTGTAGGGTTGCACCCAAGAGACAACCGGAGACTGGTGAGAATCCTCAGGGCCCTGACGCGTCAAGGCAACACAGTAGTGGTTGTGGAGCACGATCCGGAAATTATTCGTGCCAGCGACTACCTGGTGGATTTGGGGCCAGGAGCTGGCGAGCGCGGGGGAAAAGCGGTGTTCGCCGGCCCCAGTTCTGAAATCTCCGCGGCCAAAAGCTCGCGGACTGGAGCATATATCACAGGCAGCAGCCGTGCCGCCCGCCCGAGAAAGAGAAGGAGGCCACGAAAAAATTACTGGTTGGACCTTGTGGGTATCCAAGCTCATAACCTGCGAACCCTTGATGTTCGCATGCCCCTGGGCCTATTGGTTGCTGTTACCGGCGTTTCCGGTTCAGGTAAGAGTACTTTGGTGGAGGACGTACTATACCGCAATTGGCTGCGGCGTCAGGGACTCGCTACCGAAACGCCTGGTTACTGCCGCGAGATAAAGGGGTTGGAGTATATCGATGAGGTGGTCTTTATGGATCAGCAGGCTATTGGACGATCTCCACGGGCTAACCTGCTTACCTATAGTGGAGCGTTGACCCCCATTCGTGAGCTCTTTGCCAAAACTGATCTGGCGCGACTCAGAAACTACGGTCCTGGTCACTTCTCCTTTAATACCACAGGTGGTCGTTGTGAGGCTTGTGCTGGGCAGGGATTTGAGAAAGTCGAAATGCAATTTCTGGCTGATCTTTATCTGGAATGCCCTGTGTGTAAGGGGCGCCGCTTTAGGGAAGAAATTCTGGAGGTCAGCTACCGCGGTTTTTCCATTGGCCAAGTCATGGATTTGACCCTGGCTGAGGCCATGGAACTGTTTGCGGATCAAAATCGTATTATCAAGGCGCTATTACCACTGCGTGATGTTGGACTCGACTATCTCCGTCTGGGACAACCCGTCAGCACTCTTTCCGGAGGCGAAAGTCAGCGATTGAAGCTCGCCCGCTCCCTGGGACTAAAAGCTCGCAAAAACACCCTCATCATACTTGATGAACCGACCACCGGTCTCCATGCCGACGACACCAGGTTACTGGTGAAAACGTTGAATCGGTTGGTTGACGCAGGCAACTCAATGGTGGTGGTGGAGCATAACCTTGATGTGATCCAAGCTGCTGATCATGTCATAGACCTTGGACCAGAAGGCGGAGATGAGGGCGGCGCAGTAGTTATCGCGGGCAGGCCAGAGAAGATTGCTGAGTCCCCTGCATCACACACGGGTCGTTTTCTTGCCAGATATTGGCAAGGCTTCGAAACTGCTGCTCCTGTTGCCGACATGAATGGAGGTCCAGAGCAGAATGGAGCAATAAAGATTCGCGGCGCCCGCGAGCACAATCTACGAGACCTGACCTTGGATGTGCCTCGCGACCAACTAGTGGTGGTCACCGGAGTTTCGGGTTCGGGCAAGTCTACCCTTGCGTTTAATGTCCTGTTTGCCGAGGGGCAACGCCGCTATTTAGACAGCCTTTCTACCTTTGCGCGTCAATACCTGCCAGTTTTCGACCGACCCGAGGTGGAAGAAATAAGCGGTGTACCGCCAACTGTTGCTATTGATCAGCGCAGTAGTCAGATGGGGCGACGCTCTACCGTGGCCACGATTACTGAAGTCTACCACTACCTCCGCCTTCTATTCAGCAAAGTAGGGAAACCACACTGTCCAATCTGTGGGCAGATCATAAGCGCTATGAGTCCGGAACAAATGACCCGTGATCTCCGCCAACGGTTTGAAAATAAACGTCTGATCCTACTCGCCCCGAAAATAATGGGCCGCAAAGGATTTCACCGGCAGCTACTGGAACGAGCTGTGGCTCAAGGATATGAGGAGGCGAGGATAGACGGGAAGATATATTCGCTGAATCCTATTCCAAAACTGGCACGATTTCGGGAACATGATGTGGAAATAGTCATAAGAAAGTGGAAACGGTTTTCCAAAGATGATGAGGTAGAATTGGCTGGGGTGGTGGATGAGACGCTGGCACTGGGTGATGGCCAATTAGTGGCGTGGGGAGGCAAAAAGAACGAAATATTTTACAGCCGTCGTCTAACATGCGGCCGTTGCCACCTGGGTATGCCCAGTCTTGATCCCAGGTTGTTTTCCTTCAACAGCAGACACGGTGCCTGTGACCGATGCGAAGGCATTGGCCATAGGGGAGGTTCTGTTGACGGCGACGTTTGTCCGGTATGCAAAGGTGCGCGCTTGAACGAGACCGCTTTGAGCGTGAGGATAAACGGTAGGAATATATGGGATGTCTGTGATCAATCGGTGTCGGCCGCCAGAGGGCTTTTTACTACCTGGCAGTTTTCTGGACGAGATGCCGACATAGCCAGGCCCCTGCTCGATGAAATCCTTAATCGTCTGGACTTCCTCGAACAGGTGGGTTTGGATTACCTGCACCTTGGTCGCGGCGCAGATACACTGTCGGGGGGCGAGGCCCAGAGGATAAGGTTGGCGGCCCAAATGGGATCCAATCTGCGTGGAGTCTGCTATATTCTCGACGAGCCCACCATAGGTCTTCATCCCCGAGACAACGACAAACTCTTGGATACCCTCACCGAACTGAAGGAGAAGGGTAATACCATCGTTGTGGTGGAGCACGACGAGGAAACCATTCGCAGGGCAGATCACCTCATAGATCTCGGTCCTGGCGCCGGGCGATACGGGGGCGGATTGGTAGCCAGCGGCACTCTTGCCGATCTACAACAGACACCCCAATCCATTACCGGGGTGTATCTCAAAGGCAACGGCCGGAGGAATTTGGCTTCCTCAGAGAGAAAACCGTCCTCAGGCAACTGGCTCATGCTTAGTGGGGCCAGGGCACGAAATCTCAAGAACATTGATGTTTCCGTGCCTCTGGGCACATTTACCTGTGTAACCGGCGTGTCCGGATCCGGTAAGAGTACTTTGGTGGAAGAAACCCTGTACAAAGCACTTGCCAACAAACTGAGCAAGGCTGAACTTCAGGCTGGAGAGCACCAGAAACTTGCCGGGTGGAAACACCTGGACCGGGTTATGGAGGTGGATCACAGCCCGATCGGTCGGACCCCTCGCTCTGTGCCAGCCACCTACGTGGGGGTTTTCAATGATATCCGGCGTCTTTTTTCTTTAACTCCAGAGGCGCGAGCCCGGGGTTACGGACCAGGTCGTTTTTCCTTCAACGTCGCCACCGGACGATGCCAAAACTGTAAAGGTCAAGGTCTGGTGCGGGTGAAAATGGCATTCTTGCCCGATGTTTATGTTCGATGTGAACAGTGCAACGGTCAGCGCTACAATAGCGAAACCTTGGCAGTGCGCTATAAGGGCAAAAACATAGCGGAAGTACTTGAGATGTCGCTGGAGGAGGCGGCAGACTTCTTTGGAGCGGTGGCTAAGATCAAACGCTCGCTCCGGTTCCTCGTCGACCTTGGGCTGGGGTACCTCAGTATGGGACAATCCAGCCCAACCCTCTCCGGCGGTGAGGCTCAGAGGTTAAAGTTGGCCAATGAACTGGCGAAAAACCATCGAGCCCGGACCCTTTATATTCTCGATGAACCCACCACCGGACTCCACATTGCTGATGTGGAGAAACTGGTGGCAGTACTCCAGGCCTTGGTGGATCATGGTCACACCCTGGTGGTGATCGAACACAATCTGGAGGTGATCAAGGCTGCTGATCACATTATTGATCTGGGACCCGAGGGCGGTGACGGCGGGGGAGAGCTGGTGGCATGCGGCTCACCCAGGGAGTTGCTCGAGCAGACGGAGTGGTCTTACACAGCGCGTTATCTTAAAGACTATCTGGAAGGCGGCAGTAAGTAAGAACTAGGCACTAGGCAGAGGGCATCCTTCGACAAGCTCAGGACAGGTAGGGCATAGGGAAATAATTTCGAATTGCGAAACTGGGAACCCGCCCGAAGGGTGGGAGTCCGAAGGACAATTTCGGATTGCGGATTTAAAAAGACAGAACACAGAGAATCTTTCCTGTGGGAGCGGCTTTCCCCGCCCGCCTCGCAAGCGAGAGCGTTGCGGGCAGGCAGCCGCGATCTCGAGGCTTCAACGATTTACCGCTTACTAGCAAACCGAATGACTAATGCGCAATGGTTGTGATAGAATCGCGCTGCTTTGGGGTGTACTAGAACCAATCATGTGAACAAGCATAATAGGTTGATATGGACACGGGAGTTATTTTAAGAATACTGTTGCTTGTTGGGGTGTTTATACTGCTCTTTCTTCCAACCGTGTGGGCCATCCGCAATATAGCTTACCGCAGCTTTCCCACCCTTAAGTCGAAGGTTATCTGGTTTGCGGTGGTGACTCTCCTGCCGCCCATTGGTGCATTTGTCTACATTGCCGTGGGCCGGTCTCGGCCAGGTGAGATTGCAGAAGATGTGGAAGCTCAAGACGAGGATGCTGAGGGGGAACGGGACGAACCAGGTGGGTGAAGATGGAGTGCGTCAAGGGTTGTCTATGGAATATTGGAGGAATGGAAATTCCAAATAACAAATCACAAGTATCAAACAAATCACAATGACCAAAATTGTCCGCGCTTCGTTTGGACTCCCCACCCTGCGGGCGGGTCCCAAGTTTCAAAATTCCAAACCTGTTTTTTGTTTTGGTCATTGAATATTGGAATTTGATATTTTGCAATGCTCCAGTACTCCTTTGTTTACAATACACTTAAATAACAACGGGCGGGGATAAACCCCGCCCCTACTATTTCAAGCAAGAATCTGTTTCCAGACTTGTTGTCGGATGAACCCGCGCAGCGGAACCATCCGACCTACAATATCAAAGGTGATTTTAGATTTCAGGTTTCAGTGTTTCCCGCTGCCGCTTCGCTTCAGACGGGATTTCCGCTTCGCTCCAACAGGTTTTAGCTTTTTTGCTTTCCTGACACCTGACATCTGACACCTAATTTCTGACTACTGACTACTGGATTCTTTGTTTGCTCATTACGGCACGCACTTTGCTTCCTTGACGACATAAAATTATAGATAGACTGCGAGGGATAGTATGAAAGAAGGGATCATCCGAAAGATCAAGGAATATCAGGCCGTAGTAGGGATTGTGGGGCTCGGATATGTGGGTCTTCCCCTGATGTTACGTTTTACAGAGGTGGGGTTTCCTGTGCTGGGCTTTGACATCGATGAAGCTAAAGTGGCCAAGCTCAACAATGGAGAGAGCTATATCGGCCATATCCCATCGGCAGCCATTGCTGAGAAGCGGCAGCAGGAGGTGCAGCTAGGAGGAGGAAAGACCGTGCCTCTTCTTGATGCCACCAGTGACTACAGTCGGGCCTCTGAAACAGATGTGCTCATTCTCTGTGTGCCAACCCCCCTCAACAGACATCGTGAACCGGACCTATCTTATGTGCGCCATACCATTGAGTCATTGCAACCTTACCTGCGGCGGGGACAGATGATCAGCCTGGAGAGCACCACCTATCCGGGCACCACCGAGGAGGAACTTCGGTCCAGAATTGAAAAGTCCGGTTTTATAATCGGCAAGGACGTTTTCTTGGTCTATTCACCGGAGCGGGAGGATCCGGGCAATCCCATTTACAATACCGAGAATATCCCTAAGGTTTGCGGCGGCTCAACCAAAGAGTGTTTGGAGGTGGGCCAAGTCCTTTACAGTATGGTGGTGGGGCAGGTTGTGCCGTTGTCTTCTACCCGGGCAGCTGAATTAACTAAACTATTGGAAAACATCTACCGGGCAGTAAACATCGGGCTGGTAAACGAGCTCAAGATCGTGGCGGATCGGATGGGAATCGACATTCGGGAGGTTATTGATGCTGCTGCCACCAAACCTTTCGGATTCACGCCATTCTATCCAGGTCCGGGTTTGGGCGGACACTGCATTCCCATTGACCCCTTTTACCTGACCTGGAAGGCCCGAGAATACGGGATTAACACTCGCTTCATAGAACTTGCCGGTGAGGTGAATACGGCCATGCCCCACTGGGTGGTGGGGAAGGTGATAGATGCCTTGAATGAAAAGGGTCAGTCGCTCAAAGGGGCAAAGATACTGGTGCTGGGCCTGGCCTACAAGAAAAATGTTGACGATCCTCGGGAGTCGCCGGCCATGGAGATTATGGAAATCCTCAGGAGCAAGGGAGCGGACCTATGTTACAGTGATCCCCACGTTCCGGTATTTCCCCCCATGCGTCGGCACCAATTTGAATTGCAGTCTGTGGAGCTGACCCCGGAAGCGCTTCAACACCTTGATTGTGTGCTGTTGATTACCGATCACGACGATTTTCCCTATGATCTCATTGCCGCCCACGCATCGCTCATAGTGGACACCCGCGGTGTCTACCGCGACGATGAACCCAATGTGGTCAAGGCGTGAACTGTTCAATTCTTTCGCGTTAATTTGCTGCATAAGTCTCTTAAATCCTCATAGGCTTTCCTGGCAAAGACCATGTCGGCTTGAAGCAGTTGGTTCGCGGGGACTTCCCCAGTGTCGAGGGGCTTTCTTTTTTCTCTTGGCTTATGGTATGGTTACTAGTTAAAGAGCCAAGCAGTTTCGGGCCATACCGAAGACGATATCATTTGGGTGTTGGCAAACAAGAAGTGGGAGGTTCAACGTGTCCAAAGGCAAAGAAATCCATGTTCGTTGCATGCGGTGCCAAGAATTGGTTCCTTCGTCTATTAGCTTCAAAGATAAGAAGAGCTTTGATATGGAGACCCTCATTAAGAATCGGCCTGCATGTCCCAGATGCGGAGATATGACGAGTTACGATAAAAAAAATATATGTATCCGTGACGAAAGTGGGGAATTCGTTTGTATCGACATCAAATGAGAACAGACCATCTCACAGCCACATCGGTATCCCCAACGGTTCCGGTGGGGAGCAAGCCTGAATCATAGACTTGAGAGAGGAAGAGGCGGACAAGTAGTCCCGCCAAAAAAAAGTATGGGTATCGAAAGACGACTCCATCCCAGAATCCTGGTCAAGTGGCCCACTGTAGTGGGAACTCCGACAGCCGGATCACGCTAAGCGAAATCAAGGTTTATCTGGATCGCGAAATGACATACTCCGCCAGGCGACAGTACGGAAGAGATCAGCAGGCGATGGTCAGTGGAGATCCAGAAAAGGTAATTGTGATCCTTGGCAGGTAGTAGAAGGAGAGGAACCTTATATTACTGATCAAATACGGTAAGGAGGAAAAAGCTTTTGACACCTTGGAGAGACTGGCGGCGGCAAACGACGGAGAGTTGGTAAAGCGAATCTCCGATATCGGGCTATATTTGGTACGCGTGTCGAGCCTCGAACCGGAGGCGCTGGA
>CAMYLW010000065.1 GCA_947259475.1 Thermodesulfobacteriota bacterium | reverse complement strand
AATATGCTACTCAAGCAATAAGCGTGCCGATTATTTTGGATCCATAGATCAATACCATTCAAACTTTGTTAATGGCTGTATATGGTCGTAATTCAAATAGAAAGTCTATAGCAGCCAATGAAAATCCGGACTATTGTCCAATCGATTCCAGGGTACGGAATAAAGGGACTCGATGGGTTGGTGTTGCGGAAAAGAGACAGTTTGTCCGGAAAGTATGGGCTTTTTGTCACTATGGGGAGGACTGTAGCGATTCTCTCGAGTCCTAGTGGAGGGAAATAGCCCGCATGATCCAACTCTCGCCGATAGGGGTACACGCAAATCACATGTTGGAACATCTAGCTGTTGCAGAACGAAGCGTGCTTAGTGCTCTACTTGTGGAGTATACTATCTAAACTTCCAGGGAACCAGTGCGGACTGTGGCCAAAAAAACTATGCGCAGGCTAGTTCATACTCATCCAGCAAAGATCTAATCAAATCTTTGACTGAAACGACCCCTTTTACTCTATATGCATTCTTGCCAGCAAATGCAAAACCGTGTTTCAAATTGCCTTTCTTAGCGCTTATCAAAGCAAAGGCGATACAATATGGGGTCTCTTTATAATTACATGTGGTTAGGCAGTGATAAGGGCACTTGAAAGGCTTTGTCTTTCCTCGGCCCACGTCCTCAAGAAATTCATTGCGAAGCGCCCTACCAGGAAGCCCCAGGGGGCTGTCGATAACCATCAAATCTTCCTCTTTAGCCTCAATATATGCCTGTTTGAATGCCATATGCGCATCACATTCATGGGTAGCAACAAAGCGAGTTCCCATTTGCACCGCTGCGGCACCCATTTTCAAAAACTTGCAGATGTCCTCTCCGGTGTAAATCCCTCCCGCCGCAATTACTGGAATATCCACCTGGTGCTTGCTCTCAAAAGGCTTAACCGCTCCAATAACTTCTGGAACGAGCTTTTCCAAAGCGAAATCGGGATCGCCCAGCTGTTCAGGCTTAAAACCAAGATGTCCCCCGGCCATCGGCCCCTCCACCACAAAAGCGTCCGGCAGACAATCGAACTTTGCTAGCCATTTCTTGCAGATTATCCTGGCTGCCCTTGGGGAAGAGACTATGGGGACCAGTTTGGTAGTGGCCAGATTTTTGAGATACCCGGGTAGATTAAAGGAGAGTCCAGCCCCAGTGAAAATAATGTCGATTCCCTCCTCAATTGAAGTCGTCACCGTGTCTGCAAAGTCCGTCAATGCGACCATAACGTTGACGCCCAGGATACCCTTGGTCATCTCCCTGGCCTTCCTGATCTCTCTCCTCAAGGCCCGGATGTTGGCCTTTAGGGGGTTCGAATAGACATCGGGCTCGTTCATGCCGATCCCTGCAGTGGCAATGACCCCGATTCCGCCCTCCTCGGCAACGGCTGATGCCAGTCCTGAGAGAGAAATTCCAACGCCCATTCCACCTTGGATTATGGGAATTTTGGCAACTGAATCGCCTATTTTCAGTACCGGAAGTGTCACAAATCTGCTCTTTCAAAGGTTGGGGCGAAACCGACCTTTCAATATGACTGGACCTTTAGTACGTGAACATTAATCTCTAGAGGTGGCTCAGTCAAGCCTCAAGTTATAAGAGGTCGGAGAGTTTCTGTTATGATGAGAAACATGCAAGATCCTGATCGGTTAGTTGGATTGCATATTAGTCCATTGGGCCGGCCATAGATGGCACCATTTTCACAGATAAGAAGGGCAAGCGCTTAGGTTATTACTTAATCTATGGTGCTTTGCAGAAAGTGGCGCCCCGTAGAGTGCGCTTTCACGATCTGCGCCATACCTACGCCACGCTTAGAGTGGCCAAAGGCGACAACATTGTGGACATCAGCAACCAACTAGGGCATCATGACCCCGGATTTACACTCAAGGCTTATGCTCATTGGCTACCAGGGGAGCATAAATTCCAGGTGGATGAGCTTGACGATCTTGCACCCAAACGCACTCTGAGGCTACAAACCCGCGTGGTTGAGGCAAATACAAAAATCAGTTATATTGCTCGGACTAGATTCCCTTTCTTACGGGCGCATTATTATCGTAGCTGATCGGATCTTTACGCCATGAAGTCGGTACTGCAGAGGTTTTCGGGACAACAACAGGCCAATGAGGGACCTTTGCGGGTCGTACCAGTGGAAGGGCGGCGCCGATTGCGCCAGTTTATCCGCTTACCCTGGTCGATTTACCTGGACGATCCAACCTGGGTCCCGCCTCTCTTGCTGGAGCGAAAAGAGCACTTATCTAAACGCAATCCATTCTTCGAGCACGCAAAATGCAAGTTCTGGCTCGCTTACCGTGGTGCGACACCGGTGGGCCGTATTAGTGCTCAGGTGGACCAGCTTCATCTGCAACGTTATGAAGACTCCACCGGCTTTTTCGGGTTACTGGAAGCTGAGGATGAGGCCGAGATTTTCCGGGCCTTGATGGATACTGCTGAGACCTGGCTGCGCGACCAGGGCATGCGCCGCGTTCTTGGCCCATTCAACTTTTCCATAAATCAAGAATGCGGCTTGCTCGTCGAAGGTTTTGACACTCCTCCCATGGTGATGATGGGGCATGCCCGTCCATACTACAGTACCAGGATCGAAGAGAACGGCTACCGTAAAGAGAAAGACCTGCTGGCCTATCATATTAATTCTGATTACCAGCTGACCCCGGCAATGCGGTTGGTCATCAAGAGGGCGCAAAAACGCGTGCACCTTAGGCCGTTACAGAGATCCATTTTTAGGGAGGAGTTGAGAATTTTACAGGACATTTTTGAGGATGCTTGGTCCCAGAACTGGGGCTTTGTTCCTTTTACCAGGTCGGAATTTGAACATATGGGAAAGAGTTTGAAACTTTTGCTGCCTGACGACCAGGTGCAAATTGCAGAGGTGGATGGAGTGCCTGCCGCCTTTATGGTCGCAGTGCCAAACGTCAATGAAGCTATAAGGGATCTCAACGGCAAGCTCTTCCCTTTGGGCTGGCTCAAGCTGCTCTGGCGGCTTAAGGTGGCTTACCCTAAATCGGTACGTGTTGCCCTGATGGGAGTGCGGCAGCGTTACCAGAAAAGCCGGTTGGGCGCGGCGCTGGCTCTGATGGTAATAGAGGCCTGCACCGCGCCTGCCGTCAGGCGAGGAGTGCTTACGGCGGAAATGTCCTGGATTCTAGATGACAATCTGGGAATGCGAAACATCATTGAGTCACTTGGGGGCAAAGCATATAAGCGGTACCGCATCTACAGTAAAGAAAGGGTCTAAGTGGGCGCTACACGAATATGAAATAGTCACAATGACCAACGAGGATGTAATTGCAGTAAGCCGGGTGTGGCAAGAGAGATAGCTGTATGACCAATGAGGAAAGACCTTTCACTGCGGTGGTACTCGCCGGGGACCGTAAGCCCGGAGATCCGGTGGCCGAGGCCGCTGGCGTCAGCTGCAAGTCTTTGATCCCTGTGGGGGGCAGGCCCATGGTGCTGCGCGTGCTTGACGCTCTGGAAGAGGGCAGAGAGGTAGAGAGTGTTATATTGTGTGGGCCCCATCAAGCCGCCATAAGTGAAGAAGAAGAACTTCATGCCCGCATAGCCTCAGGTAAGGTTAAATGGGTGGAAAGCCAAGCAACTCCGAGTTCCAGCACTTACCACGCTATGCAATCTCTGCCAGATAGCACCCCTGTCTTAGTGACCACAGCAGACCATGCGCTACTTACTGCGGAGATGGTGGATTATTTCTGCTCCGGGGCGCGCGGAGGCGGTAAGGACGTAGTGGTAGGACTGGCTCTGCATGAATTGGTTACGGCTAAATATCCGGAGACAAAGAGGACTGCTATTCCATTGGCAGACGGTTCGTACTGCTCGTGTAACCTCTTCGGTTTCTTGACACCTGAGGCGCGGAGTGCAGCTCATTTTTGGCGTAAGGTTGAAAGCCAGCGCAAAAAAACATTGCGAGTTATCGCTGGTTTTGGTTGGCTCAACTTATTACTCTATTTACTGAAGCGGCCTTCTCTTGAGGAAGGGTTGGGTCGGATTTCGCAACGCTTGGGACTCAGGGCAGGAGCTGTCGTCATGCCTTTTCCCGAAGCTGCCGTTGATGTGGATACCGTCAGCGACTGGAAGCTGGTCGAATCTATTGTGGCCAATCGAACTACGAGCCCGGATATTTCATGAATCACTTGCTACGACCACGGATATGGCCGTCCTTCCTGGCGTCCTCGGGTGTTGGCCCCTGCGACGTACCGTTCAGGTACGCCTCGGAACCAACACCCTGCGGTTGCCCGGTGGCACACCCATCTTCGTGGTCTCGCGACAGCAATTCATGGAATAACCGGGCTAGACAAGTACTATGATCATAGACCGCTATCTAATACGTGAAATAAGCAAGCCCTTGGTGGTCATATGCACCATCTTGGTAGTTATTTTTGCAAGCTATGAAGCAGCCGATTATTTGGCCGCTGCCGCTGCCGGCCTGCTGTCGGGGAAGACGGTCATATATCTGATCCTGCTCAAGGTGGCCATCGGTTTAGAGGTGCTGCTGCCCACCACCTTGTATTTCTCTGTTGTGGTTGCTTTGGGCCGAATGTACACAGACTCCGAGATCACAGCCCTGTCCGCTTGCGGTGTGAGTATAGCCCGGGTGGTGCGAGCCGTCTTCTATCTATCCCTGCCCCTGGCGATTCTGGTTGCAAGTCTGTCTTTGTACGTCCGCCCCTGGGCATACGAGAAAGGCTACTTGCTCAAGGAACATGCAAAAGCGGAATTAGATATAAGCCGATGGAAGGCAGGCAATTTCTACCGAGTTCGACGAATGAATCGCGTCGTTTTTGCCGAAGAGATTGACCATGAAAACAATCGGGCAAAGCGGATCTTTGTACATAGCGATCTTGGAGACAGAGTGCAGGTTATCTATGCCAAGCAGGTCTATCAACATGTGGACAAGAAGAGCGGCAAGCAGGTACTGATATTTTTGGACGGATATCTGTACGAACTCTCTCGCCTTGGGGATCAAGGCCACATTATGAAATTCAAACAGTCCACAATGGCGTTAGAACCACCGGAGATAAAACCAGTGGAGTATAAGCGCAAAGCTGCTTCCACCATGCGGCTGTTCCGTTCCAAAAAGGCCAGGGACGTGGCAGAATTGCAGTGGAGGTTATCCACACCCCTGGCCACAATCCTTTTGGCACTGCTCGGCGTGCCTTTGAGTCGAACGGCCCCACGCCAGGGCAAATATGCCAGAATGGGGACAGCAGTGTTGATCTATGCCGTCTACTACAACACAAGTGCGATGGCCAAGAAATGGGTAGACCAAGGTGTGGTGGGATCAGTGCCGGGTATGTGGTGGGTAAATGTTTTGCTGGCCAGCCTGATACTTATCCTGCTATTGCAGCCAAACTTTGCCTCTCGGTGGCGCAGCAGGTAGTTGGTCACCTAGGACATGTATGAAGACACTTGATCGTTATATCGGTGTTCGTTTCATCCAAAGCTTTTTGCTGGTAATTTTCATACTCGTCTCCTTGTTCAGCTTTTTGGAATTTGTAGCGCAGCTGGATGACATCGGCAAGGGTAATTACCAGCTCTTGGATGTTTTCGCCTACATAGGCCTAACGATTCCCAGGCGGGTACTTGATATGGTGCCGATGGCTGCTCTGTTAGGCAGCATTATTGCCTTGGGGATGCTGGCTGACAAAGGTGAACTTATCGTCATGCGGGCCTCTGGGTTGTCAGTACAGCGGATTTGTTTCTCAGTGCTCGCCACTGGCGCCCTGCTCATGTTGGCGACGGGCATCCTGGAGGAGTATGTCGCCCCGCCAATGGAGCAGCACGCGCGGCTGAGCCGTTCACTGGCGATTTCAGATACGGGAATCCTGCTTACAAGAGATGGGTTCTGGGCCCGCCAAGGCCATTCTTTCATCCATGTCGGCAAGACCCTTTCAGGGGGCATTGCAACCGGCCTCGACGTCTATGAGGGAGACAAAGAGGGTGGTCTGCGCGCCTTCATTCACGCCCGCGAAGCGGACATCCACAATAACAAGCGCTGGGTGCTCAAGGATATTCAGAAGAAAGTCATCGAGGAACAGAGGATCACCACACACAATCTTCCCACCATGGCTCTGGAATCGTTCTTAAGTACGGAGCAGGTTAATATATTGGCGCTCCCACCAGACAGCCTGTCGCCGTCAGATCTTTATCAATACAACCAGGCTCTGAGGCAGAGAGGGCAGAATGCCGATACTTATGTGCTGGCCTTATGGCAGAAGCTGGCTGTGCCGCTGACCACGGGTGCAATGATCTTGCTTGCGCTCCCATTTGTATTCGGACCTCCCAGGGGGACAACTATAGGATTGCGTATAACGATGGGGGCCATGGTAGGAATTGGATTCTATTTGGCCAATCAGATCATTGGCTATCTGGGACTGTTGCTCGAGCTCCATCCGGCGATCACCACACTAGCACCTGTGGCGGCAATCCTGTGGATTGCCCTCTGGCGGTTGCGACAAGCCCCTTAAGCGCTAAGTTGTTTTTGCCCAGGAGGGATTAGAAAAAATGAACATCGAACATCGAACGTCCAAAATCGAATTTTGAATAAGAATAAAGATGAAGAAATAGTCATTCAAGGTTTGACCTCGGATTTTTGAAAACAAATGAAATTAAATTGCGGAGCGGAGCGACATCATTATTCGATGTTCAACGTTGGACGTTCGATGTTCGACGTTCATCTTTCAAAACAACCCCGCATGGCACAAATGCAACCTGTGAACGTTTACAAAATAACTTAGCGTTTATAGGGGCGTAGTTTCCTCCGAGACGGAGTCGAGACGGAAGCCGGGCTCGGTCAGGCCACCGGGCGGGGCAGCAGCACGTCCTTTTCAGTCTCTTCAGTAAACCTTTGCTGCGCTGGGGAATAGCACATTACGGTGACCACCATTTCCCAGCCACGTGGATTTGCTTTGAACCGATAGAGGTGGTATCTGGCCCGGCGGGAAGACGTGCGACCGAGCGCTGATGCAGAAGGCACGCCAAATGCCGGAACCGTGCCAGCAGTTGTTTCCAGGTGCTTCAAAGAACTGCGGTGAGCGTGACCGTGGAGAATAAGCTCTACCCCGTGTTGGTCCAACACCGATCGGAAGGCCGAAGCATCGGTGAGACGTTTGCGCCAGCTGACCGTACCGTCCACCGGGGGATGGTGGATTAGCACGACCCGAAACAACCGCTGTTTTCCCGTCTCCACGAGAATTTTCTCCAATTTTTGCAACTGTATCTGCCCGACACTGCCGACGGCCAGTAACGGTGCACTCGGGCGAGCCGTGGAAACTCCGATTAGCGCTGCAATCCCGCGTACACGCAAACTGGGAAAAGTAGTGTTCACATTTGTTCCCGCTTTGGCCCCAAGATGTGCTTCATCGGAGAGCATGTAATCCGTCCAGAGTGCAAAGGTGGAACTCCAGTCAGTGCTCACGTAAGTGTCGTGGTTGCCCGGTATCACAGTTACCCGCGAGGGCGAGCCGAGGGATTGCAGCACATTTCTGGCCTCTCTGAACTCTCTGGGCAGGCCCAGGTGCGTTAGGTCGCCGGTGACTGCGATGTGGTCAGGGGTGGTGTACTGCAGGTTGAGGAGCAGAGCATCGAGCACTTCTCTGCGGTGCTCAGCACCTCTTTTCAACTGCCACTTGAGATACCCGTATATGCGTTTGTTTAGAAGCTCTCGTACCTTAACATCATTCAGAGAAGACAGATGCAGGTCAGAAAGATGGGCAAGTGTGAATGTTTTATTCATGATAGGAGTTTATCACCTGTGCGGTCAACGGCTTCCGGTTCACACACTTTA
>CAMYLW010000064.1 GCA_947259475.1 Thermodesulfobacteriota bacterium | reverse complement strand
CTTTTGACGGAATTGTTTACATATGCTCCGAGACTTTCCATATTGAATTTATGAACGAGGAGTGCATCAAACGAACCGGTTACGATGCCACCGGAGAATTGTGTTACCAAGTTCTTCATGATCGTGATTCAATTTGCCCCTGGTGCGTCAACGAGCGGGTGTTCAAAGGCGAAACCGTACGGTGGGAAGTGCTAAGTCCCAAAGACAACCGCTGGTACTATATTGTAAATACGCCGATACATAAAGCTGATGGCACTGTGTGCAAACAAGCCATGATTTTGGACATCACCGATCGTAAGGAGATGGAGGAGGCCCTGGAAAGAAGCGCTGAAAAAATCAAACACTTTGCCTACTCCGTATCACACGATCTCAAGAGTCCTGCTGCTGCTATTTATGGCCTGACAAAACGTCTTCATGAACGTTATGGAGATAGTCTCGATGAAAAAGGCAGGAAGTACTGTGATCAGATATTAAGAGCTTCCCTGCATGTCGGAGCGCTCATTGAGAAAATTAACGACTACATTGAGGCCAAGGAAGCGCCACTCAAAACTGAAGAAATTGATCTCAGAGAAATTCTGCAAATCATTAAAGATGAGTTCTCTCCTCGGTTGACTATTCGTCAAATCACCTGGTCGGAACCCGAAACCATACCTGAAATTAAAGCTGATACGTTGTCCATTCTCAGGGTATTTCGTAATTTTGTGGACAACGCTTTGAAGTACGGTGGAGAAAGTCTCAGTGAAATCAGCATTGGATATCAGGGGAACGACGATTCCCACATCTTTTCTGTGAGCGACAACGGGGCAGGCATACGGGGAGGAGATTATGAAGGTCTTTTTGCCGCCTTTCGCAGGGATGACACCTCCAAGGCAGTGGAGGGAGCTGGGCTTGGATTAGCCATAGTGAGCGAGATAGCGGAACGCCACAAAGGCCGAGTTTGGGCGGAGCCTGGGAAAGACCAGGGAGCAACATTTTTTATCTCGGTGTCAAAGGATCTCTGAACATTAGTCCAGTATGGAGCCGTTCATTTCCTTTCAAAAGAATCGTCGAGTCGAGAGGACATTTTGGCATTAATCGACAGTATATATTCTGAGGATGGTTAGAAGGGAGGAGGGTAATTGTCAGGGATCTCTCTCCTGAGATAGCCTGGATATTTCATGAATTGCTGTCGCGAGACCACGAAGATGGGCATGCCACCTGGCAACTCGTCCCGCGGTACCGCGGGATTGGTTTCCGTACCTGAACGGTACGTCGCAGGGGCCGCCTGTCCTGAGCCTATCGAAGGAACACCTGAGGACGCCAGGAAGGACGGCCATATCCGTGGTCGCAGTCACGCCAGGGCGTGAATTCATGAAATATCCAGGCTGAACTGTTGGTCGAATACAGTATTTCTGCCCTGAGTTTACTCAATGCACCTGATTTAGTTCTCAGACAATTTCAGTAGCCTGAGAGATATTTTGCCGTCTCCCTTTTTCAAATACAGGTTAACCCTAATGTTGCAAACCCACATCGGTAAAAACCGCTGCGCTCGCTTGATAGTCCCGCCTTTGGCGGGAAGACCGTGCTCGCCTCGGACAAGATATCACGTACGGTCAAGTACGCTTCATCCTCTCCGAGCCTGCGCGCGGCCACATCTAGCAAACTCTGACGCGTTTTTCCACGGAGTGGGTTTGCAACATTAGGGTTGCCTTTTCTCTATTCACTTTTTATTGAGGAGTATGATCATGTCAGTCTCTCTCAATCATTCGGACTCGGGGCTTACCATTCAAGATCTGTATCCGGACTATGTTTGGAACAATGGGGCATCTGATTCTGTGGAAGAGTGTGGTGCAATTGACAGAGAGCAACAATTGGATCGAGTGGAACAAGAACAAGATCTTCTCGGGGAGAAAGATCCCCTGGATGGCAGCGTGACCTCGGACATTGAGGAAGACGATGTTTTTCAGACCAATCTCATCAATTGCTACCTTCAAGATGTCTCCCGATTTAACCTGCTCACCCCTGGACGTGAGAGTGAGTTGGCGCGAACCATTAAGGAAGGTCAAGAAGAAGTGGTCAACATGGTGGTCACCTACTGCGTTGCAGAAAAACACTTCGGCGACTTTCGCAAAAAAATTCTCAAGTGGCAGAGCGAGGTGGAATCTTATCCCGGACTGCGCGAAAAAATGGTGGAGCACATTGTATCGACCCTGGAACATGGCGCCGGCGGCAATGGCGCAGCTCAAATATGCCAGAGACTTCTCGCTGAGGTTCGGGCCGTAGTTGCCACAATCAACACGGCCAAGGATGAAATGGTCAAGGCTAACCTTCGGTTGGTGCTCAGTATTGCCAAGCGGTACCGTGGTCGTGGTCTGAGTTTTTTGGACCTAATCCAAGAGGGCAACATGGGACTGATCAGGGCGGTCTCCCGATACGATTACACCAAGGGTAACCGTTTCAGCACGTATGCTACCTGGTGGGTGAGGCAGGGTATTATCCGAGCCCTTTATGAAAAGACCAACACTATCCGGCTGCCTGTTCATGTCATCGAGATGAAAAGCTTCTTCCACAGGATTGTGTCCGAGCTTGCCGAAGAGCTTGACCGCGAACCCAGTCCTTTAGAGATTGCCGAGCGCAGCGGATTATCTGTTGACAAAGTCACGATGCTCGCTCAGTTGTCTACAAGGCCAGCCTCTTTGGAAGCGACGGTTGGCAACAGAGAGCAGCAGTTAGGAGATTTCATAGAAGATAAAAGAACTGTGTCACCTTTGGAAGGAATCAGCCAACAGGAATTGGTTGAGGTCACCCGTGAGGTCTTGGCCTCTCTGTCTCCTCGCGAGGAGGGAGTGTTGAAATCTCGTTTTGGTATAGATGGCAGGCCCACGCAGACACTCAAGAGCATCGGCGGGCACTTTGGTGTATCAAAGGAACGTATCCGACAGATCGAAAAGAGGGCCATCCAAAAACTGCGACACACACCGCGCTCAGATCAACTCAGGTGCTTTCTTGAATGAAGAATCCGGGCTTGCATTGTGGTTCACTTGGGGGTGAGCACCTTGATTTCCCACAGGATCAATTCTTGTTTGGTTTTTGCTGAGGGTAAATGCCCCCATAAGCTGACCATGGGAAGGGTCTATATCATTCCTTAACTTATGGACCCAGATGAAAAGCGAAAAGCACAGAGCAAGTGCTTAGAATGCGAACGGTATAGAAAGGTTCGTTATTACCCCACTGGTCTAGAAATAGACGACCTCCACTCAACGAAAAAAGATAATGACTCCGGTTGCACCTGGTCTATGAAGTAAGAATCTCTTCTTTCCCCTCGAGAGTGGCTCTTCTGTTTATTGGGTTGATGACTCCGACGAAAGATCATGGAGATTTTTTTGTTTCCACATAGGTTCCAGCCTTCTTGAGCGCCTCTTCCATCTCTTCGACGGTAATCACTGTCGGATCATAATTGACTGTGTTTATCTCCCGAAAATAGCGAAAGCCTTTTGTGACTTTGCTTACTCCTTCAAGCCCTTCCAGGGCTTTTTTCCCGACATCATATCACTGTACGTAAAATGTTACGGTGGAGCCAGAAGGCTCTTGTGCTTTGAGGGAAGAGCTTACTCCAAATAACAACATGTACGAACAAATGCACACGATCAAAAGCTTGATAGTAGGCCTCTTCATAGTCACCATAGTGTCACCCTCTCATTTGCAGCGCTGCGATGTGGCGGCTTTCAGGCGAAAGAGGATAGAATCAAAAGCCGCCACAAAAAGTGCCCCACCCCTGCGGCTCCGCAAGGGTGGGGCAAATCCAGGGAGGTTTCAATAGGATAGGGTACATACGGGGATTTTCCAAACCCTACCCGTTTAATAGTATAACCTGGAAATGAAAGGGAGTAAACAGGTACAAAGCTAAATAGTTTGGGCAGTAAAGATGGCGAGGTGTTGAAGGAATAGAAAATACAAATCACAAAAACTGAGATTTCAGGTTTCAGTGTTCTTGTTTTTCTTCCCTGACACCTGACACCCGACACCTGAAACCTGAAATCTCCATCCAGGCTAGAAGGTACAAGCAAACATGTGATAGACTTCAGCATGGAAAACGATCTTAGAGAATGCATTTTATGCGAACACAGGTGCGGTGTAGACCGTTTAGCTGGAGATCTTGGCGTCTGTCGCATGTCTACTCCTGTAGTCGCATCCAGGACTCTCCATCCTGCTCCCCCAGGAAGCTATACCATCTTTGTCGCGGGATGTAATTTCAAGTGTTTGGGTTGTCAGAACTGGACCATATCCCAATATCCAGACAACAGGATGGCTGTGGACGGGTACGTGGAGCCAGGATCCCTTGCCCTGGAGTCCGTGAGGATGATTCAGTCAACCTCAGGAACTCTTATGGGGGCTGACAGGATCTTTTTCTCTGGCGGTGAGCCCACAATCCACCTCCCTTTCATTGAAAAGGTTGTAGACGAGGCCCGGCGCCTCAGCTCCAACTTGAAGGTCAATTTCGACACCAATGGTTTTATGACCGAGGAATCCCTCCACAGAGTGCTTGGCTTTACCACCTCTCTAACCTTCGATATCAAAGCCTTCTACGACGACACCATGAGGGCTATCTCCGGGACGCCTGTTGGCCCCATCTTGAGAAATGCTGAAATAGTAGCCAGAACTGCCAGTGACAAGCTCTGGGAGTACCGGATAGTTGCCATTCCTGAAGTGAACGAGGAGGACATTGAGCCACTTTGCCGATTTCTCGCTTCCATCTCCAAGAAACTGCCTGTTGCTTTTCTCGCCTTCAGGCCGAACTACGTCCTGGATGAACATCATGGGGCAACAAGAGAGCTCATGAAAAAATGTGTTGAGCTGGCAAGAGGGGCTGGGTTGAGAAACGTCAGTTATGCTGGCATGACTAATATTCCGGGGAAGAAAGGTGTTCTTTCGAAAGAGGTGGAAGGAGTCTACGAAAGGGCAGGTGCCAAATTGGCCGCTTCATATGCCCGCTCAAAGGGCTGCACCACTCACCCCAGGAACTGTGGTGACTGCGATTCTATGCACAATTGCCCACTTAAAAAGTACATACCTGTGAGGAGTTGCTAGCCTGGCGCATAGGGCATAGAGTAGGCACGACGAATATGTATCACCCATGGCGCGGGCTTAATATCCGGGCCTCACAGATAGGAGAAATAAGCTATGAGTGGTTCTGAAGACAAGCCAGTAGTACTGGCTGGAGATATAGGGGGAACCAAAACGAATCTGGGTCTCTTCTCTCGAGGTAAGAGACGTCCTGTGGCAAAGGTAATTGAGACTTATCCCAGCCGGGAGGCACCGCACCTGGAATCTATTATCGAGCAGTTCCTAAATAAACATCGTGCACCCATTAAAAGTGCGTGCTTTGGCATAGCTGGCCCAGTGACCAATGGTCGGAGCCAAACCACGAATTTACCCTGGGATGTCTCTGAAGTAAAAATAAAGAAGCGCTTCAAGTGGTCGAAGGTTGGTCTAATCAATGACTTGAAAGCCACCGCCTATGCAGTACCTTTTTTGAACAGCCGCGAGCTTTTATCCTTGAACAAAGCGAGAGCGAGGAAAGAACAAAACATTGCGCTTATAGCCCCGGGGACAGGTCTGGGAAAGGCACTGCTTATTTTTGGGGTGGGGCAGTACATTCCCGTTGCTTCCGAGGGTGGACACGCGGATTTTTCTCCGAACAATGAAGCAGAAGTCGAACTATGGCGCTACCTTTCTCAACGTTTTGGGCACGTAAGCACGGAGAGGGTATTATCGGGGTCTGGGTTGGTGAATATCTATTCATGGCTTAGGGATTCAAAACGCTTCAGTGAACCTGCCTGGCTGGTCAGGAGCATGGAGGAGATTGATCCAGCAAGGGCAATCTCTGAAGCCGCACTAACTGAGAAACATCCCCTGTGTGTGGCGTCTCTGAATGCGTTTGTCTCCATATTGGGGGCTGTTGCTGGAAACTTGGCCCTAACAGCTATGACTACTGGCGGTGTTTACCTGGGGGGTGGGATACCGCCAAAAATATTACCCAAACTGGAAGAGCCTATCTTCATGAAGGCTTTTACCAACAAAGGTAGGTTCAAAGAATTCCTTGAGAGCATACCCGTTCGGGTCATTCTCAACGATAAAGCAGCGCTCTTGGGTGCAGCCCAGTGCGCCTTCGGTGCCTAGTGTCTAGTCCCTAGTGCCTAGTTCCCCCTGTCTTCTGTACTCTTTCCTCTGCCTGCTGCCAGCTGCTCGCTGTATTTCCCTATGCCCTATGCCTTCTTATCATTGAAAGCCGGGCAAGGCTACCTGCTAAACAGGGGAACAGCGGTTGGTGCGAATAAGGTGAATGGACTTAATGATATATGTTAGGCTGGGGTGAGAGTTGATGAACTCTGTCAATTTGTAGATAACTACTAGAATTGCCTGATATTACTGTTATTTTTTTAAACAACTTCTTGTAAACAATGTTTGACCTTACGGTATTGATTGCAAAAGTTGTTGGTATAACTTAGGAATTGCTGTTTTCAAAATTTTTGCTTTGACACCTAATGGATTTTCGGCTAAGGTCTCATGAGTAAACTAAGATAGAAGTAAATTAATACTATATATTAGCACATTTTTTCATACTTGCCTGTTTTTCAAACACGATTGCTAACTCACGTTTCTTTTTTCTTACTCTCTTGATTCGACCACACACATTGATTACATTAGGTTTTTCTTTATCTCCAACCATATCATTAGTATAAAATTGTAAGTTAACTGTCTCATTCTTATTAAAATTGATCCAATTGTCTAACTTAATCAGGGCACCGTCTTTACTTACATCGACAATAGTACCTTGAGTGTTTTTTCTCGGTTCCTTGTTACTGACTACAACTTTGAAAGGCCTTGTCACCCGACGATACTTCCTCTTCTCTTCGCGATAATATTCGCATTGGTCGCAAGTATCGGTCGCAGCTTTGAGCTGAGAGGGCTTGAGTAATTGAGGAATCAAATAGGCCTTATCCATAGTTGATTGCTCTGGACATTGCCTACTACAGTAATAATGACACTTTTCCCAGACTGGCTCTTTCATGGTGCCACCTCCACTTAGAGAGTCATGGTCCGGAGGTCGGGTGTTCAAATTGAAGTATTAATTTCTGTGGTTCGGGGAGAATGTAAGATCGCAAATTTTGAAGATAAGCGATAAACCTCCTAAATCCGTATTAAATTACGTTTCTCTCTCAATGTAAATACGAAAAGTTCGTAGATTTGTTAGTTTTTTGTCAATTTTTTGTTGATTTCTTGTTAAAAAGTGCCATTTTCACATATAGTTTAAGGATCTCACGACCATACTTTCATTTTTCGTAAGGGTAGGGCATGGATTCCTTTGAAAGAAGGAAATACACCAGAATACTCAATAACTTCAGAACGAAGATCAGGTTTACTCGCACTTCTGAAGAAGTTGACGGTGTCACCCTGGACTTGTCCCAGGGGGGAGCCTTCGTCACCAGTGCTTCTTGGCCTGACTTTCAAAAGAATGAACAGGCTGAAATGCGACTCTTTTTGCCCCCGGAATTTACTGGGCAAACAGACACTTTGACTCTGACTGGTCCTGCGGTGATCCAAAGGGTTGAACATGACAGGCAAGGGGTGGCCGTTAAGTTCTTGAAAGAGCTGAAGGCTTTCCAGCCTTCACTATAAGTAGTACTACTCTCTTTACACTATGATACCCACCTTAGAGATTTCCCCACGTAACCAGATTTTTAGCCGAGGAACAGGACCCCTCATCTTTTTTTATCTCAGCTCACACCCTAGCCCGGATATTTTATGAATTGCTGTCGCGAGACCACGAACATGGTCGGGCCACCGGGCAACCACAGGGTGTTGGTTCCGAGGCGTACCTAAACGGTACGTC
>CAMYLW010000063.1 GCA_947259475.1 Thermodesulfobacteriota bacterium | reverse complement strand
GAAGTTAAGCCAAAGAGTTCATCTCTAGGAAATCCCTTGCTCAATTTATAGATTCTTATGACAAGCTTATGCGCCTTCTGCCAAACTACCAAGTCTTCAAACTTCTTCGCTGTAGTCATATTGTGCCCCTTTCTAAATGAATTTGATTGATGCTAATCTACATACTCCTGACTCCTAGCTCCTGACTCCTGACTCCTGATTTCTCCTTACAACTTTTTTCTTGACAGTGTGAAAAGTTTATCATAATATTTACTCGTCTCCTGCCAAAAGGGGAATCTTTCCGAGGGAGACTCCTGAAGTTCTCATCAAAGTAGCGGTTTTCAGTTCTTGTACACAAGTTCGTGCTCGTATTCATGCGGTTGTTGGAGTTGGAGTTGCTGATCTGGACCTGTGCGGAAGTTCGTGTGACTGTTCTGTTGGAGGAGTGACAACTTGGAAAGATTCCCCTTTTTTAGATATATCCTCTAGCCCGGTATCAACGGACACCGCCAGGATGGCGGCTTCGTCGGTTGTTTCTATTATTGATCCTGGAATTTCGTACAGGGCCGGGTCCGTTTGTCAGTACAGCAGAAACCACCTCAGCACCGAAGTACCGATTTACCTCTTCAATCAGGCTCCGATCAGGTTTCACTCTGATTCTATCACCCAATCGTATGACGGCCTCACAGTGCTCGTCCGTGCACAGATGCACGTATGCCTTGCAATCGCCTTTGTGGCGCCCCAAAATAGCTTTGAGATCAGCCAGATTTTCCTTGGTGACTGTTTGCGCCGGGAGTTTAATGTGAATTGCTTGGGTCATATGCTCCTTGGCTTCCAGGAGGGTGAGAATGCGTTGTGCTATGATCTTGGCTCCCTTATCCTCCTGCTGTACAGTGCCCACAATCAGCAAGGGATCATCGACATCAAGGAGGTGGAGGCTACTCTGATAGGTGTCGCTAAAAATAACCACCTCCGCAGTACCCTTGCGGTCTTCCAGGGTTAGGAAGGCCATGCGGTCACCTTTTTTCGTGGTAATCTCTTTGAGATCGGCATTGAGACCACAGAGGATTATTTGGATTCCATCAGTCTTGTCCGCAATACTTGAGATATCCACTATGGCGAAGGCTTTCATCTCTTTTTCGTAAGCGTCAAGAGGATGACCGCTAAAGTAAAAACCGAGAGCCTCCTTTTCCATGGCAAGCTTCTGCCGGTGTTTCCATTCAGGGATATTGGGTAAAGGGGGCTCGGAGTTACGCTGCTGCCCGGCAAAAGTGCCGAACATACTTATCTGACCGCTCAAACGATCTTTCTGGATGGTTTGCGCCATCTCCATTGCCTCTTCGAGTGCGGCAGTGGCTTGACTCCGAACGGGGTGCAGAGAATCAAAGGCGCCGCACTTGATGAGGCTTTCCACTACACGACGGTTGACGCGTTGCAGATCAACCCTTTCGCTGAACTCATAAAGAGATGAGAACGGGCCACCATCAGCCCTTGCCTCAATGATAGACTCGACTGCAGCCGCACCCACGTTTTTTACCGCACCCAGGCCGAAGCGAATGCTGCCACCCACTACAATGAAGTCCCATTCGCTCAGATTTACCTCAGGAGGAAGTATTTCCAACTCCTTTTCCCGGCACTCATTCAGGAGCTTGACCAAGTTGTCAGAGTTGCTCAAAAAGCTATTCATCAGTGCCGCCATATACTCAAGAGGATAGTGGGTTTTGAGATAGGCTGTCTGGTAAGCTATAAGCGCATAGGCGGCACTATGGGATTTGTTGAACCCATAGCCGGCGAATTTCTCCATGAGATCAAAAATGCGCCCAGCTTTTTTGAGATTAATACCGTTTTCCTCGGCTCCTGCAAGAAAACGATCGCGCTGTGCTGCCATCACCTTCGGGTCTTTTTTGCCCATGGCTCGCCTCAGAATGTCGGCTTCGCCGAGGCTGTAATTGGCCAGGACACTGGCAATTTCCATTACCTGTTCCTGATAGAGAATGACCCCGTAAGTGTCCCGGAGAATATCCCGCAGTTGCTCCAGTTCGTAGCTGACTTTTATGTTACCGTGCTTGCCGTTGATAAAGTCATCCACCATACCGCTTTCAAGGGGACCGGGGCGGTAGAGAGCAACCAAGGCGGTGATGTCATTGAAATTTTCAGGCCTGAGCCGTACAACCAGGTCGCGCATCCCAGAGCTTTCCAACTGGAACACCCCGGTTGTATCCCCGCGGCTCAGTAATGCATACGTTTCCGGATCGTCCAGGTGCAGGTCACGCATGTCCAGTTCGACACCATTGTTCTCCGTGATGAGTCTTACGGCGTTGTCGATGACTGTAAGGTTGCGCAGTCCCAAGAAGTCGAACTTGATAAGGCCGGCCTTCTCTACGTATTTCATCGGAAACTGAGTTACCACTTCGCCCTTGGAACCCTTGTAGAGAGGCATGTACTCGACGATGGGAAGATCTGAAATAACTACGCCGGCAGCATGAGTGGAAGCATGACGTGTGAGGCCCTCCAGGGCCAAGGCCACATCGAAAAACTCTTGGAGAGCTGGATCTTTGCGAAGTTCCTTGAGTCGAGGCTCAGTCTTGAAGGCTTTTCTGAGTGTTATGTTGAGAACCGGAGGAATGAGTTTGGCTATCTTGTCCACATCTCCATACGCCATGCCGAGGGCGCGACCCACATCCCGGATAACAGCTCGGGCCTGCATAGTGCCGAAGGTGGTGATTTGGGCAACCCGATCTTTGCCGAAATGTTCCGAAACATACTGCAGGACCCGGTCCCGGCCATTCATGCAAAAATCAACGTCGATGTCTGGCAGGCTAAGCCGTTCCACATTGAGAAAACGCTCGAAGATTAGGCCATGAGCAATGGGATCGAGATCAGTAATGCCAAGGCTATAAGCTACCAGGCTGCCAGCCGCAGACCCCCGCCCAGGGCCGACAGGTATCGAATTCTTTCTGGCAAACCCGACGAAGTCTGCGACTATGAGAAAGTAGGTGCTAAATCCCATCTTTTGGATGACCGAGATCTCGTGGGCCAAGCGGTGGCGGTATTTTTCTTCCTCCTCAGCGCTGAAGTCTGGTTGCTTTCTACGAATTTCTTCAAGCCTTCTGGCAAAGCCGTCCTCGGTTTCCCGTTCAAAACGGGACTCTGCCGAGTCACCCTCTTCCAGAGGGAACTCTGGGAAGTGAGGTTGATCAAGTTCTAAACTGACGTTGCAGCGTTCCGCTATTGCCAGGGTATTCTGCAGGGCAGTTGGGACATCGTGGAAGGTAGACCACATCTGCTCAGGAGATTTGAAATAAAGTTCACTGGTTGAAAAACGCATACGTTTTTCATCCAGCACCGTCTTTCCTGTCTGGATGCAGAGGAGCACATCGTGGGCCTTCGCATCTTCTGCTTTCAGGTAGTGGCAGTCATTGGTTGCAACCAGAGGAATGCCGGTTTTTTCACTGAGGTGGATGAGATCACGGTTGACGATTTCCTGCTCTGGCATGCCGTTGGCCTGCAGTTCCAGGAAGAAATTATCATTGCCGAAGATGTCGCGATACTCCATTGCAGCCTGTTCGGCCCGGGTATAACTGGCAGCCAACAGATGGGATGCCACCTCACCATGTAAACAAGAAGAAAGGCCAATGAGCCCCTCGTGATAAGTGCTGAGCAGTTCCTTGTCCACCCTAGGTTTGTAGTAGAAACCTTCGAAGTTGGCGAGGGTCAGCAGCTTGAGCAAATTTCGATAGCCCGTATTGTTCTCAGCCAAGAGAACGATGTGATGGTTTCGTGCGGCACCGTGACTCGCTCCACGGTCCCGGCGGCTCTTTGGCGCCACGTAGACCTCACAACCCAAAATGGGCTTAATCCCAAATTCGATGGCTTTTACATAGAATTCGAGAGCGCTGTGCATGTTGCCGTGATCAGTGATGGCGACGGCAGGCATGCCAAATCCCGCGGCGGTCCTGAGCATGTCAGTGATGCGGATGGCACCGTCTAGAAGACTGTACTCGCTATGCACATGTAGGTGGACGAATTCCTTTGACGACATATAGGAGAATCCTCAAAAGTAATTGGGGATTTAAGGAATTGAAGGATTAAGGAATTATACTTTATAAAGACCAGAGGAAAAGTCTTAATTGTTGAAATCCTTAAATTCCTAAATCTGCATCAGATTTTGCCGCAGTTCCTCCACGGGGATTGGATGAATAACCGCTCGTCCAATCTCAGCAAGAAGCACTAAGTGACAGATACCTGCTTGAATTTTTTTGTCTTTTTCGAGAGGAACCAGCAGCGTTTCCGGATCTATGTTCTGTGGTATGTCTGTGGGAAGGCCTAGCTTCTGGATGAGATCCAGAGCACGATCCGCATTATCCTCGCTGAGCCCGGCCCATTGCCGGGATAGTCGGACGGCAAGTCCCATGCCGATAGCCACCGCTTGACCGTGAGATATATTAAAATTGGCCGCAGCCTCTAAGGCATGTCCTAAAGTATGGCCGAAGTTCAAGATGCGTCGCAATCCACTTTCATGCTCGTCCCGCTTCACCACCCGGCACTTAACTTCACAGGCCTTGGCAATAATAGTTTCCAAAAGTGGATTGCCGGTGTCAAGAAGGTCAGCTCCTTCCTTTTCCAGAATTGAAAAAAGTTCAGGATCTTCGATGAGGGCAGCTTTGATAACCTCGGCAAACCCATCGCGCCTGGCGTCAGAGGAAAGAGTGGTTAAGACATCAAGATCGGAGAGCACAAGCCGAGGTTGATGGAAGGCGCCTAACAAATTCTTACCTGAAGGTAGATCGACACCGGTCTTCCCGCCAAGGGAGCTGTCCACTTGGGCGAGCAGGGTAGTGGGAACTTGAATGTAGGGGATACCTCGCATATAGATGGCGGCTGCAAAACCGGTGATATCACCAACAACACCGCCCCCAACAGCGAGTA
This sequence comes from Thermodesulfobacteriota bacterium, assembly GCA_947259475.1. Taxonomy (GTDB): domain Bacteria; phylum Desulfobacterota; class Syntrophobacteria; order BM002; family BM002; genus BM002. The sequence continues at coordinate 6,334 of CAMYLW010000063.1, read as the reverse complement.
GTAGACTTTTGCGGTCAAAGCCCTGAACAAGGAGCTGCTGGCAGAGGTCGAGGACCGTTCCTATGGTCTTGGCGCTCTCACCCGGGGGTAAGGCAATCAAGGTTGTATCAATGGAGTTAGACCGCAGTTGATCTTGAAGTGGTTCGGCCACCAGCGGTCTCACCACCTCATCAGTCACCAAGCCAAAAGATGAAAAGCTTCCCAGTCGGTGTATTTCGCTGTGAAGACTAGCCAAAATACCCCGACCCACTAGTACATCGTACGAACGGTCTGTTTTGCTCTTTAATTCCAGCCGAATACGTTTCATCTTAAGCATCAAGTCATTTCTTCGCGCTCGCTGCGCTCCGCTCAGTCCCGCAAGCGGGTCCCTAGTTTGGCTTCGCCGTCAAGAGGGCTGCGCCCGTCATTTATTGTCATTTATAGTTAGATGTCCTATTCGTTATAACCAATCATAATGAACTAATGGCAACAAGTGACAGCGTAGCGTAATGACAGCCACTTTAGTGGCCTAATGACAGCGAAGCGTACTGACTCTATGGCACCTATTGCCCACTGCGGTCTTGCTCAAGTTGTGTTCTCTGTTTCTCCGTCAGAATGGGGAGGATCTCATCGATCATCTGAGTGAATTGCGTAGGGAACAAAGCTTGCTGGCCATCACTCAATGCTTTTTCTGGCTCATGGTGTACTTCCACCATCAGACCGTGAGTGCCGGCAGCCACAGAGGCTCGACTCATTGGAATCACCTGGTCCCGGCGGCCGCAGGCATGGCTCGGATCGGCAATAACTGGAAGATGACTTTCTTGCTTAACCACCGGGATGGCACTCAAGTCCAAAGTATTGCGGGAATGGTCAGCAAAAGTGCGGACGCCACGCTCGCAGAGAATCACATTATTATTCCCTTTGGCCATGACGTATTCGGCAGCCATCAGCCACTCCTGGATGGTTGCGGACAAGCCACGCTTGAGAAGAACAGGTTTCCTGGCCGCACCAGCTCGATTGAGCAAGGAGAAGTTCTGCATATTACGAGCGCCGATCTGGATGATGTCGGCATACTCTTCCACCAGATCACACTGTTCGCGGTCCATTGCCTCGGTGACAATGTACAACCCCGTTTCCTCTCGCACCTTGGCGAGGATCTTCAACCCTTCTTCTCCCAAGCCCTGAAAACTGTAAGGTGAAGTGCGAGGCTTATAAGCACCGCCCCTAAAAAGGCGGGCGCCTTGGCTCCGAACTGCGCGGCCAATAGTGAGAGCCTGTGTCTCGCTCTCGACTGCACAGGGACCAGCAATGATCACGAAGTGGTCGCCGCCTATGGAAACATCACCTAGCTGGATTATAGTGTCCGCTTGTTCGAACTCCCTACTAACGAGCTTGTAAGGTTTTGAAACAGGGATGGTGTCTTTCACTCCGGGCAGGAGCAGAAAGGGGGCAGGATCGACTGGTCCTCTGTTTTGAAGAATGCCTATGGCGGTACGCTCACCGCCCGCTATTACTCGGGCAACATTGCCTTGCCGTTCGATGGCAACGACGACCTGAGCAATTTCTTCTTCGGTGGCATAGCTGCTCATAACCACCAGCATTTGAATCTCCTTTCATTGGGAACCAAACCGAGCTCGGGCAAGGAGTGGAGGGTTAAAAAGACCTGATGAAATTCCGTTTCTCGCGGGTGAGCATCCCTCTAACATACGGGCCCAGTTGGTGTCAACGCATTAAAAAGCTACCCTTTTTCTTTCGCCGTAAGGAGCATAGAGCATGGAAGAACATTGCGAATTTCGGATTGCGGATTGCGAATTTACGTAAAGCGTAAGGCATAAGGTAATAGAAGACAAATTTTTTGCTTTGCACCCTGAGCCTTGAGCCGCGTGCCTCTTGTCTCTTACTGGGGGTATAAGCCTCGAAGCAACATGGCCTCCGCCACCCGTTTCACCGCAATCATATATGAGGCCATCCGCATGTTCACCTTCTCGGTTTGGGAAAGATGCCAGACGTTTTCGAAGGCACGATCCATAATTCCCTTGAGCTTGGAATTCACTTCCTCCTCAGTCCAAAAATAACGTTCCAATCCTTGCACCCATTCAAAGTAGGAGACGGTAACCCCTCCGGCGTTGGCGAGAACATCAGGCAGGTGATACTTGCCCCGGTCATAGAGGATGTCATCAGCTGCCGGGGTTGTGGGGCCATTGGCTCCCTCAGCAATAATATCCGCCTTGATACGGTCGGCATTTCTTTCGGTAATCTGATTGTCCAACGCTGCCGGTATCAGAACCGTGCACTCCAGTTCGAGCAACTCCTCGTTGGTGATGCTGTCTGCACCAGGATATCCTTGCACCGTACCGGTCTCATTCTTATGTGCCGCCAAATCCCGGGGGTCTAAACCTTTGGGGTTGTAGACTCCACCTCTACTGTCGCTGGCTGCAACGATCGTGGCTCCAGCATCGTGGAGAATGTCGGCAGCGTGATAGCCTACATTACCATAGCCTTGAACCGCAACCGTTTGTTCATTCACATCTCGATTCAATCGTTTGAGCATTGAGTAGATGGAGAATACGCAGCCACGGCTGGTGGCCTCATTCCGGCCCAGAGATCCTCCAATAGGTATGGGTTTGCCGGTAACCACGCCGGGTTCGGCATAGCCAATGGACATGCTATAGGTGTCCATGATCCAGGCCATTATCTGCGGATTGGTATAAACGTCCGGTGCCGGAATGTCGGTCCTGGGACCAAATACATTCACGAGTTCAGAGGTATAGCGGCGGGTCAAATGTTGCAGTTCAGTTCGGGACATTTGCTTGGGATTGCAGGCGACCCCCCCTTTGGCTCCGCCATAGGGGATATCCACCACCGCACATTTCCAGGTCATCCACATGGAGAGGGCGGTTACCTCATCCAGGGTGACATCAGGATGGTAGCGAATGCCCCCTTTCGCAGGACCCCGGGAGGTGTTGTGGTGTACACGATAGCCTGTAAAGACCTCAACGCTGCGGTCATCCATCCGCACCGGGCAGGAAACTATATAACATCGAGCCGGAACGCGCAGCCGCTTGTGAATAGCTGGATCCAAGTTGATTCGTTCGGCAACCATGTCAAATTGACCGACAGCAACGTCCAAGGCATTATGTGTGCCACTCATGGTTATTCTCCTTTCTGGAAAAGCGCAAAGCGCTTTATCCAGCTTGCGCTGTCAGCTGCCTGCTGGGCATCCCCCTTGCGCTATGCGATAGTTACTAATAGTCTGTTTTTCTCGGCTTAAAACTACCGTCCGAGTAGCCGATGCAGGTTCTTCTCCTTCCACGCTTGCAGTCTGTGGTATTGGCGATACCGTGCTTCCAGTTGGCGGAACCTTTTGGAGTGGGCTATTTTGCGGCCATTGCGATGCTCAACTCCCAGGTGATGGTGTAGCATCTCGTGGTAAACAATACCCATGATGACATACTTTGGCACGTAGCTCTTATCCAGCGCAGGATGGACGCGAATTGTCTTGGTTCTGTCAGAGTAGCTGGCAAGCTTGATGGAATTTTGGTTCCGGACCCTCCTGTTGGCTCCCCAGGTGATAGGGCAGTCAATCTCGTTTGCGAAGTATTCACGATTGACCTGGTCAAACAGAGCATCGAGATCGTAGAAGCGACCCTTCGAGCGCACTGTAGTCTGCCGGGACTTGCGAGGAGATTGCTTTATCTTATGTGAGTTGGTGGCAACAAAGTTTCGCAAAACCGAAGGTGCTTTCCTATTTCGGCTCTTGACGAAGCGAGCCAGAGAATTCAAGACTTCACTGTCTGCCTCAAGGAACATGTGATGAAGACGCACTTTATAGCCATTGCCGGAAGGCCTGATATGGATCATCGAGTGGGTGTTGTCGGTGATGGTGAGATGAGCTGGTTTCTTAACCAGACGGGAGAGGTTTTCTTGGAGATGGGTGACATCCTTCCGGTTGAACTTTTCCATGCGGTTACTGAGGTGGATTCTAGCCTCCTGCCGGACTTTTATGTGAACTTCTAACAGAAAATGGGTGACAAATACCAGTGTTAATTTCTATCCTAGCACGACGTCGAGGTTTCTTGTCGACGGGACAGATTTGAGATATGAGATTTGGGATGGACCAGCAAGGTTTTTGGGATCTCACATCGCACATCTCACATCACACATCAGAAATGAGTCTTTGAGAGGTGATCAAATGGATCCGAAGATTAAGGATGCTATGCAAAGGCAAGTGGAGAAAGAACCCTTCGCCAAGAAGCTCGGTCTAAAAATGATCGATGTGGACGAAGGCTATGCGCTTGTTGAGATGAAATGTACCAAAGAGATGGAAAACATCTTCCAGATGACCCACGGCGGTGCCATTTTTGCTCTCATCGACGAGGCCTTCGAGATCTCGTGCAATTCACACGGCACCATAGCTGTGGCGCTGAATGTAAATATTACCTACCACAAGGCTCCATCCCCAAAAAGCACGCTGCGGGCTGAGGCCAAGGAGGTGGCAAAGACCCGGAGAACCGGCAACTATTACATCACCGTGAAAGATGAAAAAGAGAATCTCATTGCTAGTTGCCAGGCACTTGCTTACCGGGTGGGGGAAAAGTTGCCTTTTCTCGAATAAAAAAGGGGGTAGGAGGTCACAATGGTTACAAGGGCAAAAGTGGTTTTTGTACTCTTGGGCTGTCTAGTTTTGTCAGGTACTGCCCATGCTGCCACTGAGCCGCAAGCTCAAGCCTTAGCTCAGGTGCAAGCAGAAGCTAAGAAGGGAAACTATCAACTTATAGCCCCTGAGACAATCAAAACTCAGTTTCTCGAGAATCCCGCTTCTCTCTTTCTCGTGGATACCAGGCAAGAGTGGGAGTACCAGCGGGAGCACATTAAGGGTGCGGTAAATCTGCCGGTAACCCCCACTTGGTGGACCCAGTATTCTCCCTGGGTCCGCTCCGAGATGAAAAAGCTCCTTGGACCTGACAAGAAGCGACACGTAGGATTTTACTGAGACGGTCTCACCTGAGTCCGCAGCGACTCGGCGGCCAGGCTGGCCGTTCGCCTCGGTTATGAAAACGTCTATCGCTACGCTGAAGGTCTTCCAGATTGGAAAGAGATGGGTTTGCCCGCCGAAAAAGGACAAATCTCGCTGGCCCAGCCCACGGGAATCGGTGCCCCAGGTTCCACACTTTTTCAATCAGGCTTACTTCTGACCCTTGTGGGAGTCTTCTTTGGCGGCCTTGCCCTTAACCTCACTCCCTGTGTTTATCCACTGATTCCTATAACGGTTTCCTATTTTGGTGGACGCGGCACAGACAAAGCCGGCCTTCTCGCTGTTCACAGTCTTTTCTTCCTCCTGGGTCTTGCTGTTACCAACTCCACTCTGGGGGTGGTGGCTGCCCTCACTGGTGGTCTCTTAGGGTCGGTGCTCCAGCACCCGGCTGTTCTTATTGCACTAGCCACGATTCTTGTGGGACTAGCCCTGAGCTTTTTCGGTCTGTGGGAACTCAGACTTCCAGGATTTCTGACACAGGCTGCATCCAGGTCGTATGGCGGTTATGGTGGCAGTCTTTTTATGGGCCTTACTCTGGGAGTGGTAGCTGCACCCTGTATCGGCCCTTTTTTGATAGGGCTGCTGACCTACGTGGCCAGCACCGGCAATCCTTATCTGGGGTTTATGCTTTTCTTTACTTTGAGCCTCGGCTTGGGCATTCCCCTGGCTACTCTGGCCTTCTTTTCCGGGAAATTGGACAGGCTACCCCGCTCCGGGGAATGGATGATATGGGTGCACAAACTTTTGGGATGGGTACTGGTGGCCATGGCCGCTTACTTTATCAAACCCCTCTTCTCTTCACACCTTGCGGGAATCATTCTGTTGTCAGCGGTCATTCTGGCAGCAGGAGTGCACCTTGGATTTATAGACCGGACAACAGGCACTTTCCGTGGTTTTGGCTGGTTGAAAAAAGGAATCGGTATAGCTCTCATTTTGCTTGCCACCTATCAGATTGTCTCCACTGTCACCAGGGGCCCTGGTGTTACCTGGCAGCCTTACTCTGAGCAACTTTTAGAGAAAGCAACCAGCGTGGAAAAGCCAGTGGTCATCGATTTCTACGCAGACTGGTGCGCCCCGTGCCGGGAACTGGAGCAAATCACTTTTCACGATCCTGAAATCGTCAAGCTGGCAAAGAATGACTTCGTGATGATCAAGGTTGACCTGACCCGCAAGGGTGATCCGATCAATGAACGTTTGCTGCGCCACTATGATGTCAGAGGGGTTCCTACAGTGGTATTTCTGGACAGAAATGGCAGGGAGCGGCGTGATTTGCGGGTGGTAGATTTTCTGCCTCCGGCGCAGTTTATAAAACATATGGCA
>CAMYLW010000062.1 GCA_947259475.1 Thermodesulfobacteriota bacterium | reverse complement strand
GGTGTGGTCGACATTTTCTAGTCGGCTTGCAAGCGCCACGGTGTCCAGCATTAAGCAGCGATAGAATTGAGCTGCATCTTGAGGCGTGAAGGGTGGACAAAGGCGGGTTTTTGTAAAGCCGGGTTCGGGCTTTTTGGCGACAACTATCAAGGCAGCGTCCATGTGAGCCTCATCTGTATCTTCTGCGACTTGATGCTCTTGACAGGGGCCGACAGAATGTGATCATACTACCTTACTAAACTCCAAGGGTGGAGACAAGGTGGGATCAGTTAGGAAACATTACGACAATTTTCTCGCAGAACATTACTCCTGGATGTTCGGGGACTTTAACGCCAAAGTCCAGGAGAACAAAGATTTCTTTAAACTGACCGGCATTGAGCCTCGATCTGGAGGGAAAGCTCTTGATCTTGGTTGTGGCTCAGGCTTTCAATCAATTGCCTTGGCGAAGCTGGGATTCAGGGTCTTATCCGTTGACATGTGCGAGACTTTACTAAATGAATTGCGAAATCGAAGCGCTGGACGAGATATAGATGCCGTTCAGGGAGATATTCAAGATTACAGCATTTATGCTGATAGGGGTCCTTTTGAAGTGGCGGTATGTATGGGAGATACCCTTACCCACCTTCAGAAGACCCGAGAGGTATCGGCTTTGTTCGCCAATATCTATCCACACCTGGAAGAAGGAGGGAGATTGGCTCTCTCCTTCAGGGACCTCACTGCCGAACTTAAGGGTATAGATCGTATTATTCCGGTAAGAAGCGACGATGATAAGATAATGGCAACATTTCTGGAATATGAAGCAACCCAGGTGAATGTCCACGATATTGTTTTTGTTAAGGGAGATTCTGGCTGGGAACTTAGAAAAAGCACATACAGAAAGCTTCGTATTGGCATGCACCAAGTTCAAGATTTTCTGCAACACCTTGGTTTCAGTGTCATTTCCAGTGAGGTGCAAGAAAGGTTTTCTGTTATTGTAGCCCAGAAGTAGGGATGTTTATTTGTAAGTTGAATATCGAAACTGGGGACCCGCCCGCAGGGTGGGGAGTCCGAAGGACAATATCGAATATCGAACAAGGAATTTCGAACAGCAGAAGTTTTAAAAGAAATAAGACAATGTTTTTCACTTCGACATTCTGCGGTTTCTTGTTCTGCGGTTCTGCGGTTCACATTCTCAACGACTTGAAGTTGAATGCTGAGCGCAGACAGGGGAGACCGGGCCCGTATTTTCTGTTAACCTCCTGGATTCTGGCTACCGACTGCTGAATCTTGAAGTTGGAATGATTGCAAATTTGACCTTGGTGCGGTATGAAGGATATCATTTGCTCATGAAGCAATGTGATTGTGCCTTTCCCGGCGCCAATCCATTTCCAGCTGGCCTGGATATTTCACGAATTGGTGTCGCGAGACCGTGGAGAAGGGCGTGCCACCGGGCAATCGCAGGGGATTGGATCCGAGGCGTACTTGAACAGTACGTCGCAGGGTCCGATACCCGAGGACGCCCGGAAGGATGTCCATATCCGCGGTCGCAGCAGGCAATTCGTGAAATATCCGGGCTAGGCCAAGCTAATACACGAGCGCCAAATGGGGCAGAATCAGATTAAAGATCCGGAGACCTGGGTAGACGAGCATGGCGATTCTCTTTTTCGCTATGCACTGTTCCGCATCCAAGATGCTCAGGTCGCCGAGGACCTGGTCCAAGAGACCTTTCTGGCCGCCCTCCGGGGGAAAGACAGTTTCGCTGGTCGTTCTTCTCTACGAACCTGGCTCTTTGGCATACTCAAGCACAAAATCATCGATCACATCAGAAAAATCAGCAGAGAGAGGCCGGCGGAAGACATCGAGACCGTGGCAAATCTGGCTGACAAGACCTTTGATGAACAAGGGGTATGGAAGTCCCAGCCGGCAAAGTGGACTACCGATCCCGGCCTGCTTTTTCAACAACAAGAATTTTGGGAGATGTTGCAGTATTGCTTGTCTGAGCTGCCACCCCGGTTGAACCAGGTATTCACCTTGCGTGAGCTCGATGAACTCAGTGCGGAGGAGGTTCGTAAGATTCTGCAGGTCTCCCCGACTAATGGGGGAGTCATGCTTCACCGAGCCCGCATGCGTTTGAGAGAATGCCTCGAAATAAACTGGTTTGACAACAAAGATTAGGAAGAAGGGATAATGTTCTCTTGTAAGCAAGCGACCGAGCTTATGTCTGTTTCTCTGGACAGTAAATTGTCTTTATATCAGCGTTTTGCACTCAGATTTCATCTTCTCATGTGTAAGCTCTGCTCGCGCTGTTGGCAACAGATGCTGTTTGTCACAGATGCGATGCACAAGTGCTCGGAGCGAGTTGAAGAGATTGATTTCATGCCTGACCATTCGCTCTCGCCCGAAGCATGTGACCGGCTTAAGAACTCTCTTCGGGAGCACACAAATACCTAAAGAAAAGGCGTGAGCCGAAGACTGGTTTTTCCTGCCAGGCCCATAGTTAGTACCTTTATTCTGTCCCCGAAATAATACCCGACCATATTGGCTTGATTTCATATTCCGACCGATTGGTTTTGCCCAACAGCCCGGGTGAACTTTGTGCACTTGACTTGGATTTTCCAAATGCACTATAACATCGAGAAAAGCCACATGATCAATTACACTTAACCTCCAGGACGTCCTACCAATCCGAGGGGGTTGGCAGTCCATTCGAGTCCGGTAATACTTTTCTACACGGTGTGACCTCAGGTGCAAGGTACCCTATCCCAAGGTGTAAGGATATCTTATCGGGATCGACCAGCAAGCCGTACCAATTCTGCACGACAATGGCGATCACTATCTTCGTATATAATTGGAAGGTGTAGTGTAATCTTGGTGGTTGCACTATTTTCTGTTTTTGCCACAAATCATAATGAGTGGGCAGGCTGAACAAAGATCACTCTCGTGGATCATCAAAGAGAATGGGGGGTTGGTAATGAGTAATGAACAAAAGGATTTGGATCTTCTTTGCATCAACACTATTCGCACACTCTCTATGGACGCAGTGCAGAAAGCAAACTCCGGTCACCCAGGGACTCCCATGGCGCTAGCCCCATTGGCTTATGTGGTGTGGACCCAGTTTCTCCGCCACAACCCACGCAATCCGAAATGGTTCAACCGAGATCGCTTTGTGCTCTCATGTGGTCATGCCTCAATGCTGCTCTATGCCATGCTCCATTTGACAGGCTACGAGCTTTCCCTGGAGGAGATCATAAATTTTCGACAATGGGGGAGCAAGACGCCGGGCCATCCTGAACACGGGCTCACCCCAGGGGTGGAAACCACCACAGGACCGCTAGGCCAGGGCATTATGAATGCAGTGGGTATGGCCATGGCGGAAGCACATCTTGCCACGGTTTTCAATCGTGAGGGACATGATATTGTAGACCACCATGTCTATACCTTCTGCAGTGACGGCGACCTTATGGAAGGTGCTTCCCACGAAGCGGCCTCTTTGGCGGGACACCTGGGTCTCGGCAAACTCATCTGCATCTACGACGACAACCGCATAACCATAGAAGGGAAAACTAGCCTTACTTTTTCTGAAGATGTGGGCAAGCGCTTCGAAGCCTACCATTGGCACGTGCAAGATATCGGCGATAAGGCCAATGACCTTGATGCTTTGGCAGATGCTCTCACCATAGCGAGAGAAGAAGAAACGCGGCCATCGCTTGTCATCGTCCGTACCCACATTGGTTATGGTTCCCCCAACAGGCAGGATTCCGCCAAGGCTCATGGAGAGCCGTTGGGTGAAGATGAGGTGAAACTGACCAAGAAGGGTTACGGTTGGCCAGAGGATGAAACTTTCTTGGTACCGGAAGAGGCCCTGGCTCACATGAGCCGGGCTGTGGAGCGAGGCGAAAAACTTGAGGCGGAGTGGAGTGAAAGATTCTCTGCCTTTAAGGTGGCTTACCCTGAGCTAGCTGGTAAGTTCCAGCAAGCCTTGAACTCCACTCTTCCCTCCGGGTGGGATGACAACATACCCAATTTCACCAGCGATGACGGTCCCATGGCCACCCGGGTGGCCTCAGGAAAGGTTCTCACTAGCTTTTCTGATAAAATTCCCTGGCTTTTGGGAGGGAGTGCCGACCTGGCGCCATCCACCAAGACCCTGATTGGTGACTCAACCTACTTTTCAAAAGAAAACTATTTGAAACGAAACATTGCTTGGGGTGTACGCGAACATGCCATGGTTGCCTGTTGTTCGGGCATGGCCCTCCACGGAGGGATACGTCCTTACGCAGCCACTTTTTTCATATTTACAGACTATGCCAGGCCGGCTATCCGGTTGTCGGCGCTTATGGAACTGCCGGTAATTTATGTGATGACGCATGACTCAATCGGGGTCGGCGAAGATGGGCCCACTCACCAACCAATCGAGCATCTGGCCTCGTTAAGGGCTATGCCGGATCTCCATGTTATCCGTCCAGCGGATGCCAACGAGGTTACCTTTGCTTGGCGGGCTGCCATGGAACGCACTGATGGGCCCACCATGCTGGTACTCACCCGGCAGGGACTGCCCATTTTTGACCGAAATAAAATGGCTAGTGCTGAGGAACTGTACAGAGGTGCATATGTCCTCTCTAGGGAGAAAAGTGGCGCAGCAGATATCATTCTCATGGCATCGGGCTCGGAGGTGTCGCTTATAGTAGAGGCGCAAGAGACCTTGGCAAGAGAAGGTATTGATGCCAGGGTGGTAAGTATGCCCTGTTGGGAACTCTTCTTGAAGCAACCGCAGGAGTATCATGATGAGGTCATAGCTCCTGAAGTAAAGGCGAGGCTCGCCGTGGAAATGGGTGTCTCATTGGGCTGGCACCAATGGGTAGGTGATGGTGGGGATATCATCGGCATCAATAAGTTTGGGGCCAGCGCGCCTGCAAGTGAGAACTTCAAGCAGTACGGTTTTACCGTGGAGAATGTAGTTCAGAGAGCGAAGAAATTGATTACGAAATAAATCAATTTGTCAGTAGTCAGTGGTCCGTTTTGGCTCACTCCGTTCGCCGCATAGCGCCAAGCGCAGAGCGCATAGCGTGAAAACAAATGGCTGAAACTGTTCCTATTGTGGGAGTGGCCTCTGGCCACGATGATCGCGGCTGAAAGCCGCTCCCACAGGGCTGCTCTACTCACGGGCCGAGACGGAAGTGCTGCATCGAGGTTGGCCACATAAAGTCATATGAGAATTTGCGGGTGGGGGTAAACCCCACCCCTACAATTTTATATCGAGGATTCACAATGTAGGGGCGGGGTTGATCCCCGCCCGGTAAGGTTGTTCTAATTGACAATAATCTGGATTTGGAGCTTTTTGTGAAAACTATTGCCCTTGCCGCAGATCATGCTGGGTTCTCCCTAAAGACCAAAATAGCGGCCTATCTGGAAGAAGCGGGTTTTGAGATATTAGATCTTGGGACTCATAACGAGGAGCCTGTTGATTACCCAGATTTTGCCCGCGCCATAGGTAAGGCACTACAACAACAAGAGGCGGATAGGGGTATCCTCATCTGCGGCAGTGGGGTAGGGGCCTGTGTCGCTGCCAACAAAATGTCAACCATCCGCGCCGGCCTCTGCCATGACACCTATTCAGCCCATCAAGGTGTGGAGCACGATGACATCAATGTTCTTTGTCTGGGCGCCCGGGTTATAGGAGAGGAACTTGCCAGGGAGCTGGTCTCAGCGTTTCTTGCAGCCAGTTTTACCGGCGAAGAGCGACACCGAAGAAGGTTAGATAAGATCAAAGCAATGGAGGGAGAGGGCTAGCGGTAAGTGTCCCGACTAGGCATCGATCAAGTGGGCACTAGACACTAGGCACTAAGTACGAAACTTAAGTGGTTAGTGTCTAGCAGGCTGATGAAATCAATATTTTGAGTGCGAGCAACAAGTCCGTCATTCCGGAAGTCGCGAAGCGACTATCCGGAATCTAGAGAAAACAATGGTTACCTGGATACCGGATCTCGCCCGCCGTAGGCGGACTCGTCCGGTATGACGTTTGGGGCTGTTTTAGGGCTTTTTCAGCAGTCCGTAGGCTACTGTGCCTTTTGCATCGACAGCGATGAATGATTACAAATAGTGTACTTCGGTGACATGAACAAAAACTATTGCCATGCTTGATGATAAAGATAGAGAGCAGATGACCAGAGTAGAAGGGAAAGCTCCCCCCGTGGATATTCCTGCGGAAGAATGCCTGACGGTAGGCCCTTTGGATCCCTGTACCATTGTCATATTCGGGGCATCCGGTGACCTAACCGCCAGAAAGCTGGTGCCGGCTCTCTACAACCTCTACCTAAACGATGGCTTGCCAAAGCCATTTGTTATTGTCGGTGCCAGCCGAACATCCATGAGTCACGAAGAGTTCAGGGAGAGGCTCAAAGCCAGCTATGCGGCTACAGAGAAAGCTGATCTTGCACGGTGGGAAGAGTTCGCCGCCAACCTCTACTATCAGTCAGTAGTCTACGATTCACTTGACTCCTATGTAGAATTGGCAGGCTATCTCAGAAAGTTGGATGAAAAATATCATACAAGAGGCAACAGAGTATTCGATCTGGCGGTTCCTCCGTCTCTTTATCCTGTGATTGCTGAAATGCTTGGTAAGGCCGGGTTCGCCCAAGAAGGTGAGAATGGCACGGGCTGGTCCCGTATAGTAGTGGAAAAACCATTTGGCCGGGATCTGCAATCAGCAATGGAGCTAGATCAAACCCTGCACCGGAGTTTCCAGGAACACCAGATCTTCAGAATCGATCACTATTTGGCCAAAGAGACGGTGCAGAATATTTTAATGTTTCGTTTTGCCAACGCCATTTTTGAACCAATCTGGAACCGTAGCTATATCGCTTATGTGGGAATCATTGCCTCAGAAAAGCTGGGAGTTGAAAACCGAGCCGGCTATTATGAGCAGGCCGGTGTAATCCGGGATATGTTCCAGAACCATATGATGCAGGTACTGTCGCTAACTGCCATGGAGCCGCCTTCCCTTTTTGAGGCCGACCGGGTGCGGGAGGAGAAAGCTAAAGTATTCCGGTCCCTTAAACCCCTTAAGGGGGATAAACAAGAAGATAATCTAATTCTAGGACAATATGGACCTGGGATTATCAACGGCTCAGAGGTCGCCGGATACCGAGAAGAGCCGGGGGTGAGTTCATCCTCCCTGATTCCAACTTTCGCCATGATGCGGGTGTTTATTGACAATTGGCGCTGGCGAGGAGTTCCATTTTATCTTGTCTCCGGTAAGAGGCTAGCCCGCAAAAGTACTCGGATTGTGGTTCAGTTCAAGCGAGTACCTCATTCCATGTTTCGAAATGTTTTCGGCGATGAAATTCTTGCCAACCGGCTGATTTTAGCGATTTATCCGGAAGAGCGCATTACGCTAACTTTTCAAACCAAGTATCCTGGTGCACGGAACTGTTTGCGACCTGTGACGCTGGACTTCTCCTATGACCAGAATTACAGTGGCCCCAGTCTTGAAGCATATGAAAAAGTTCTGTTGGATTGTATCCAGGGCGACCAGATGCTCTTTTGGAGCAATAATGGGGTGAAGCTCAGCTGGTCTTTTCTGACCCCAATTTTACAGGACTGTGAAACTTGTGGTGACCGAGGGGCACGTCTCCAGCCATACGACTCGGGAAGTTGGGGACCCGAGGCCGCTCAGAAGTGGATGAAGTTGTTAATTGATGAGGAACAATAGGGTCCTTCTAGGAGGGATGTGATAATGGAAACTTACTACCACCCGCAGGATCTGCCCAAATTCGAAGAGATTGGCGAGGGGGCTCCTGAGCTAGCCAAAAAATTCTTTGACTACTACGCAGCGGTTTTCGCTGAGGGTGAGCTACATCGCCAAAAAAATATCGTTGTAGGGTGCTCGCCTAAAACAATTGAATTGGATACCTTTCAACTATTCCTAATTTTGCATCCCTGGTGTAATAAATGATGTTTTGGGGTGACTAATCCTAAGGTTGACCTGGCGCATACAACCGCTTAGTAACGACAATATCTTTATAGCAGGTCAAAAAGAGGATGGGACCATGCAGCAAAGCGCGCAAGCGTTACCAATGACCTCAAAGAATGCCGAGAAAAAGCTGCCCGTTGAACCTTTTGGACAAACCCTCGCCAAACACGGCCTCAACTTGACCCGGGAAGAAACCACCACACTCCAGATAAATGTGGGGCTACTTTGCAACCAGGCGTGTCGGCACTGTCATCTCGAGGCAGGCCCCCACAGTGAAGAAGTAATGAGCGCTGAGACCGTGGATCAGGTTGTGGCCTTAGCTCAGAGGTTCCCTTTTGAGATTATTGACATCACCGGCGGTGCACCTGAAATGAATCCCAATCTGGTTGATATGATTGAGAGACTCTCGGGTATTACCACGCGGTTAATGCTCCGCTCAAATCTGACTGCATTGGCAAATGATGAGCGGGATCACCTGATTGAGGTGTGTAAAAGACGGCGGGTTGTGATTGTAGCCTCCTTTCCGTCTCTGAATGAGGCACAAGCGGAATCACAGAGGGGACGGGGGGTGTTCCAGGAGTCCATCGCTGTTCTCAGAAAGTTGAATTCTCTCGGATATGGGCAACCCGACTCTGGTCTGGAACTGAGCTTGGTGTCCAATCCTACCGGTGCTTTCCTGCCCTCCTCTCAGGATCAATCAGAGAAAAGATTTTGCCACGTTTTAAAAAATAAGTGGGGAATAGTTTTCAACAATCTATTCTCCTTCGCCAATGTGCCCCTGGGTAGGTTCCGCCGGTGGTTGGAGCAATCCGGCAATCTGGAGAGGTACCTGCAGAAGCTTGCAACCAGTTTCAACCCTTGCGCTATTGAAGGGCTGATGTGCCGGTCTTTAATTTCCGTCTCTTGGGATGGCTATGTCTTTGACTGTGACTTCAATCAGGCCGCAGATCTTTATATGGGGGGGAAGAAAACGCACATCTCTGATTTGAATGAACTACCCGAACCCGGGGAGCCGATTGCAGTGTCCCACCACTGCTATACTTGTGCGTCTGGTGCAGGTTTTACCTGAGGTGGCTCGATAAGCGCTTGAGTTTCAGGCGAAATACGCAAAGCGCATAGCGCAGAGCGACAGGAAAACTAGGCACTAATTAATTAGAAAGAGATAATAGTGCCCAGTAATGAATGTGTTATGAAGCCGGAGATACGTACCCACCCAAATTTAGAAGATCTGAGTCGGGCAGCCGCAGAGTACATTTGCGAAATTGCCGAGGGGGCCATAAAAGAAAGAGGTATCTTCACCTTCGTCCTTTCCGGTGGGACAACACCTCGTTTGCTCTATGAGGAACTGGCTAAAGAACCTTATGCCAGCAGGGTTGACTGGCAACATACGCACCTTTTCTGGGGGGATGAAAGGTGCGTGCCGTCGGATAATCCGGATAGTAATTTTTCTCTGGCCTTGCAGACACTAATCTCTAAGGTGGATGTGCCACCATCAAACATTCACAGAATTCCCGCTGCAACCGGTTCTGCCAAAGCTGTGGCGGCAGAGTACGAAAAGACCCTCCGAGAGTTCTTTCAAGCCACTGCCGCAGGTGATCCCTCCACATCTTTCCCTTCTTTTGATCTGGTCCTGCTGGGTATGGGGGCAGATGGTCACACAGCCTCTCTTTTCCCTGGTGATGCAGCATTGGAGGAGAGAACAAGTTGGGTGGTGGCAGTGGAAGGAAGCAGCGCATCTCCCCCTGTCCGGCGAATTACCCTCACCTTGCCAGTAATAAACGAAGCCAAGTGGGTGCTTTTTCTTGCTTCGGGATCTAACAAGCTGAAAGTACTTCGGGAAATCCTCAACAATCCCGATACCGGAATCTATCCGGCGGCCCACGTGCGGCCGGCAGGAAAGCTATTGTGGTTTATTGATGAGGGGTTGGCGTGACTCATACGAAGCCATCCGGGCGACCGACAATCTCCATTATTATCCCGACCCTGAATGAGGCTGAGAGTATTACGGCAACCATAAAAAGCGCACAGGCCTGCACTGGGGTCGAGATTATCGTTGCGGATGGGAGGAGTAGTGACGGGACTGGTGAGGTGGCAAAGGGGCTTGGTGCGAGGCTGCTAGCTATAACAGGGGGGCGAGCTAAGCAAGTCAACGCAGGTGCCATGGCAGCAAGCAGCGATGTGCTCCTATTCCTTCATGGCGATACTCGTTTGCCCGGTGGATTCGATAAGCATGTCTTGAATTTTTTGACCATGCCAGGAACAGTTGCTGGAGCTTTCGCGCTGGGTATCGATGGCCCAGAGATTGGGCTGCGGATTATTGAAAAGCTTGCAAATTTCAGATCCCGTTTTTTTCAGATGCCTTATGGCGACCAGGCAATATTCTTAAGAGCAAATCTTTTTCGCTCAATCGGGGAATTTCCTGAAATACCAATCATGGAAGACTTC
Organism: Thermodesulfobacteriota bacterium; assembly: GCA_947259475.1. Lineage (GTDB taxonomy): Bacteria > Desulfobacterota > Syntrophobacteria > BM002 > BM002 > BM002. The sequence continues at coordinate 1,402 of CAMYLW010000062.1, read as the reverse complement.
GTTTTTATGCAGCGGCTCAAAAAGGAAGGCAGAGTAGTGATCGCACCCATTGCAGTGACCACCTCATCCCGGCGCTGGAAAAAGCTCGGAATCTTGAAAACCACCCTTATCAATCAGGCTGTCTTGCTGGCTTATTTTTTGGGAAGTGATCACGAAAGACTGGCACGCTGGTATAGAAAAGCCACATTGAGGGATTGAGGGATTTAGCGCTTCAATGGCTTGCATTGTGGATAGGGATGGGATATTGTTAGACATTTGAGAGAAGATTCACAATAGGCATGGAATAGAGGGATTTTCTGCTGGGACCAGAGGATGCAACATGGAGAACAAGTTGAAGGAGTTTACCCGGGAAAAACTTGCCAAGTACAACGGTAAAGAGGGACAGCCTGTGTACATTGCCTACGATGGTAAAGTATATGATGTCTCCGAAAGCAAGTTGTGGAAAACAGGCGCCCACATGATGCGACATGAGTCGGGAGACGATCTGACTGCAGATATTGGGGGAGCACCGCATGATACTGAGGTTCTGGGGAAATTTCCTCAGGTCGGCATTCTGAAGCCTGAAAAAGATCCCATGGATGAGCACATTCCCGACCTTCTTCTGGCGGTCTTTCGCAAAATACCCATGCTCCGTCGCCATCCCCACCCCATGACCGTCCACTTCCCCATTGCCTTTATGATGTTATTTCCGGTTTTAAACATTCTTTATCTGGTAACCGGTAAGCCAAGTTTTGATATCTCCTCATTTCATGTGCTCGTTGCTGGTCTTGTGTTCACACCTGTAGCACTGATCACAGGGCCATACAACTGGTGGATAAATTACGCTGGCAAGTGGTCAAAAATAATCGCGGTTAAGATGCTCGGTTCTCTTATCCTGATCACTCTGATTCTGGTCATTTTCATGTGGAAGATAGTGGTACCTGATATTATGTTGCAGCCGAGCGGGGCCAGGATTTTCTACATAATACTCAGCCTCACACTAGTGCCAATAGTAACAGTACTTGGCTGGTTTGGTGCCAAGATGACCTTCCCCCACTGAAATTGGATAGGATCCCGGAAACCTGGACCTTTGGGCCGGGTCAAAGTTAAATGGCTCTGCCAGCAGAAGAGATTGAAGGCATAAGGCATAAGGCGTAAGGCATAAGGAGAACATAAGTTTTCTTTGATTGTTTTTGCCTTGCACCCTGTGCCTTAAGCCTTGAGCCGTTCCCTTGCGGGCAGCTCAAAGCCAGGTCCTCTGAGCCTGGATTCTTTACTTTCTCAGAATATCTCAGAGAGGAATCAAGACAAAACCCATATGAGTGTGCAATCGTCAGCCAAGTCAGAACAATTGAGGCTCTTCCTGGCACTCTCCAGAACTCCCCATCTCCTGATTGATCTTGCAACTCCAATGGCGGTAGCG
>CAMYLW010000061.1 GCA_947259475.1 Thermodesulfobacteriota bacterium | reverse complement strand
GGCCATTGCCCAACTGTTTCCACCGCTTGACCGTCTCCGAAATTATCTGTAAATGTTCGGAAATAATAGAGTTCTTCTTTGCTCCGGATTATAGAGTATTTGGACTGGGCCTTACTAAGTTCATCATCACCGATAAGGTTTTCAAAATAACTAGGCAGTAACGCAGCCGAGCCTGAACCTTGCGAGAACTCCTGCTTTACTCGCTGAGTGATTGCTGCTGGCAGGAACGGCTCAAAGGCTTTTCTGAAAATCCATTTCTCAACCTTGTCGTTGCCCACTGGCTTCTGTTTGTACTCCGCAGGAATCGCCAAGGTGTAGCGAAACAGCTCTCCTGATATCAGTGGGGCCACCACCCTGACGGAATTACAGTGGTTCATTCGGTCCAGCCTCAAAGAAGCGTTATTGTGCAAAAAGCCAACACACTCCATCTGGCGTGCAAATAGCTCTTCGGCAGGGAAGTCCTTGAGATATATATATCCGCAGAAAATCTCGTCTCCGCCCTCTCCAGACAGGAGGAGGTCGATGCCTTGCTCCCGGGCGTATTTGGAAATGAGGTAGTTAGATACTGAACCTCTTACCAGAGACGGGTCAAAGGATTCCAGGAAATAAATGACTTCAGGCAGCACTGTAAGTATTTGGTCGAGATCCACGATGAGCTCGTGATGGTCTGAATCAATTTGTTTGGCCATTGTGCGAGCAGCTTCAATGTCCTCACTCTCTCCCACACCCATGGCAAAAGTTTTCAATCGGGCATCGTTTCCAAACTTCTCTTTGTAGAGCTGGCTTGCCAGGTAATTGATTACACTGCTGTCCATACCGCCACTGAGCAAGCCACCTGTCTCCACTGTAAAGTCTACCCGGCTTTGGAGGCTCCTCTGGATGATGTCTCTAATATCTTCAACCATTTGGTTGAGGTCACTGTGCAAATGCTCTGGTGGGGTCTTCGGCAACTCCGCAAAACGGGTCAAGTTGCCACTACCGTCCATGTAATGTCCAGGTGGAAATTCATTGACGTCATCCGTCACAGCGGCGAGGCTTTTGAGTTCAGTAGCCAGATACAGCGTATTATCTCTACGTCCGTAAAAGAGTGTTTTGATGCCCAGCAGGTCTCTGGCTGCAAATATTTCATCCCCGGTGGAAATCACGAACGCAAAAATGGCATCATCCAAATATTCACACATATTGCTGCCGTGCTCTTGGTGCAGGTGAAGTAGCAGTCGCTCTTCCGCGAACGGACCGGCAGATATTCCATAGGTTCGAGCCAATTGGTCCACGTTTCCCATCTGGCCATCGTAACAGATTCTTAATCCCCCGTTGGCTGAGCTGCTGATTGGAACACGAGCTTCGTCAGGAAACGCGGTGGGGCAGTCCGCTCTTAGGTAGTTCTGGGCCATAATTGCGCTCTTATTTGTCAATATTCCCGAGAGGTAAGGGCCTCGATAGCTTATCTTTTTGAACATTTCCTCGATCTTCACATGATCCGGACTACCATAGCCAACCACAAGACCACTCATCTTAATCTCCCAAAGAACTTCTTCGAGTATTCGCCACTATTTGACAAGGGCACTTTTTAGCGGACGTCCTATACCACGGTTTGATCATCTGTAGATTTTCAATTTTCGTGTTCTTCGTGGTTCTATTTCCTGATTTCAAAAATACCTACAAGACCGTGTCCCATACCCGTCCCCGGTTGCAGATCCGTCTCAAGCTTTCTTAGGGCATAACCTAGAACTGTTTCGATCACATTAGCCCGAACGTCTCCCCATTTAACCCAGCCCACTCCTTCCATTACTTTGCGAACCGTGTCAATGGCCTCCTTGAGAGGTTTTGGATAAAAGGGAAGGATCTCAGGAATGGCCTTCAATTCCCCAGTTTCGGAATTGTAGTCGTCTAGCATGCTGATGGTATGTTTGACCAGGGTATTGGATGACATGAAGAACATTTCAAAGAAGTTATTCAGGTGGTCAAACCCTTGCCTGGGAACGAAATCCACCAGCAGACTTTCCAGATCAGTGCGGACATAGCTCTCGAAAAGCGCATTCACCGGAGCACGCAATTTGGGACAGTGCTTGTTGTAGTCGCCCGTGTCAAGATGGCGACCGATGAACAGGGATCTATCGAAGAAAAGCAGAGGTTTAATCTCTACCCCCGACTCTTGTGAGGCTTTAGCGATGATATTTTCAACCTCTTCACGGCAGACCAGCTTTAACGGAAAAGATGCCACGTCTGCAGTGGCCCGCTCCTCCTCAGGGTATATGTAAGATATCCGGTAATCCATAAAATATTCTTCCTCTACCGGATGGTGCCAAAGGTCCTGCCATTCATAGGAGTAGCGGCCGAGCCAGTCGCCCATAAAGATTGCATACTCAGGCGCATGTCTACAGATATCGGCGATAATTTTGACGCATTGTTCATTATTGAAATGCGACAGCGTCCCGAATGAAGTAAAGTAGAAATCAAAGGGATCTTCGTCCCTGGCAATAGCTGGCGGTAGACCATTGGACAGATCCTCTTGGATGAATCTCATCTTGGGGTCACTGCCGTAGTAATCCTCAGCCTGTTGGATCAAATCCGGATTGGTGTCCAGACCCACATATTCCTTGAGCATGTCGTCGGTGAGTGTTGCGGTGATGTAGTCATAGATGCCTGGATCTTTGGTGGTGACCCCCATAATCAGATCATAGCCATCCCCACTGCCGCATCCCAGATCCAGGACACGAACACGCTCCAGCCGTTGCCTCTTGCGTTCCACCAGTTTGTTGAGGGCAGGGCGCAAAAAGATGGCAGTGACTTGATCCTCCCAGAATCTTCTAACGTTGTCATACTTACCAACCAAGCCTGAGGCCTTGTCGTACTTTCCCGTATGGAAGGCTTGAGTATATGCTTTTTTTTCCGACATGGTTTTTCTCCCTACCCGAGGACGCTCGGAAGGACGGCCATATCCTCGGTCGCAGTCACGCCAAGGCGTGAATTCATGAAACGTCCGGGCTTCTGCTTACGCTGCCGTTGTTTTCAATATATCAATGGCATCAAAAGCGTCCCTGCAATAGGCATCCGCCCCGATTTCTTGGGCGAACGCTGCTGAGGTGGGCGCTCCACCAATGAGCACTTTGACTTGGTCGCGAATGCCCTCTTGCTCCAGTTTGCTCACAACCTCTGCCATCACTCGCATGGTTGTAGTCAGAAGTGCGGAAAGGCCGATAAAGGGTGCCTCGTTTTCCTTTACCGCACCGATAATTCGATCCGCAGATACATCCGTACCCAAATCAATGATCTGGTAACCGGCTCCCTTCAGCATAATCGCCACGATGTTCTTGCCGATATCATGAAGATCACCAGCCACTGTGGCGATGACGAATGTACCCTTACTCTTTACCCCGGCTTTCATCAGATGCGGGCTCAAAATATCCATGGCCACGCCAACGCACTCTGCCGAAGCAAGCATGTCCGGGATGAGATATACATCCCGCTCGAATTTCTCTCCCACCTCCTCCATGGACTTGGTAAGGGCCTCCAAAACAATTTCCTTCGGGTCAATACCTTGCTCTATGGCCTGTTCTACTAATTCTGTAACAGCAGGCTGACCCTCTAGACCTTCATCAAAACCTTCGTCTTCAGCCTCCACTCTTCCCTGGACCACGTTAAAAGCAAGCGTCTTCAGAAGCTCCTGTTTATCCATTGTTCATCTCTCCTCTCCAAAAGCCAAATGCCTTAAGTGTACTAAAGTGAGCTAAAATGCCTAAAGTCTTAAATAAGGAAAATCCCAAAAATCGCGACCAGCCTCCGGCCCAGAGGGGCCTACGGACCGGAGGGGAGGTCACTCCTACATGAAAAGACAACTAGTATGCTCTCAGGCTCGGCAGAATACCCGGGACCTCCTTAAAAATCTGGTCTTGAGTGGTCTGATCCAGGTGCTCCGCTGGCTCCGCCTCCAATTTTTCCATGTAATCAAGGGCGTTCTCTATGACCTTGTCTTCCAAATCCTTGGTTTCAAATCGGTAGGGGTTAGAAACGTCGCCACGGTGCATGGCCTTCCGAGCGAAGCGGGCATAAAGTCGATGGCTGGAAGCCATCACTTTCTTAACTATCTTGAGCATGTCATCTATTTCGGCCTGATCAACCTTGGGCTCTCGCAAACAGTGCTTTATTTTGCCTATTTGCTCATTGTCGAGAACAGCCTGAACCGGGCAGAAGGTGTTGGTCCGATCCAGGAGCCCAAAGGCATAATGGATATACTGAGCCCCACTCATGGCCATGTAATGATGAGTGAGAAGTTTTTCAAACAGCGCCTGCATGCCAGGGACCTTGGCATCCCCCACACCGGCGGTGGAATAGCAAGGCACCTGGTAGTAACGAGCTAACTGAACACAGTCTATATTGTACTGGTTGAATTCCGGGCAACCGTAGAGGTCATGCAGGTCATCCAAACGGGCTCGTACGGGGACACTTCCATAAAGCACTGGGGAACCCTCTCTAATCAGCTGAGTGAAGGTGATACCCGCCAGGATTTCAGCATTGATCTGGGCGACCATGCCTGCTTCCTGGATAGGGGCTGAAGAGCCTCCCTGGGGAGAAGAAGAAATGACCAGCGGTAAACCGCTCTCCACGATGGCAAAAACCTTCTCAGCAGTGTCGTCCACGATTTGAAGCGGGCTCTTGAACACACAGGCAATAAAGGAAACCACGGGGTTTTCCCTCAGGGGCTTAATCCCACCGGCGATAATTTCCGCCATACGCACCACGTCGTTCAGTTTTTCCAGTGTGGTCAGGCCGGCTTGGACGTGCTTGGTGATGTTGTTGAGACTGGCGAAGAACTTGTTCACATCGTGATTTTCGGAGGTGATCTCAGGATCCTGGATGTTCAAGGGCCGAATGAAGAAGTCCAGATGTTCCAATCTGTCGCAGAGTTTGGCAGCCCGGCTGAGCAAAGCAGAGTTGCCTCGGAGTTCTTTGAACCGGGGCACTTTCACCTTTACGTCACCGTCTTTGACGCTAATAAACTCTTCCATCTCCGTCTCGAGCCAGATGTTGGCCTCGGAGCCAGAGCCGAAGTAAACTCGGGGTACCTCCGCATCAAGGAGGAGACGATTTTCCGGTTTTCTGGCACCCAGCACAAGGCGGGCCGGTGCTTTGGCCACTGCCTCCCTTATGAGGCCTGCAGGAAAGGTCACGCGCCAGCACGGAGAGATGGATTTTTCGTCCTCCCAGACCTTGGCCCCATGCGCTTGAAAGAGCTTTGCCGCCCGCTCGTTGTAGCACCAAATTCCCGGGTCGGCCAAAATGCTTAGCGAGGCTTGGTCTAGCCACTGGACTTGCTCCTGACTCAACCGCTCGTATGGTTTAACCAGGACCCCTTCTCTGTATGTGTCGATCACCTTTTCCTCCTTGTTGTAAACTGTGAGCTATCAGCGCTCAGCATGTCTCTCGCCCGAGCCCTGCGGGCTCTCGAGTCCTCAGAGGTCTCAGAGAAAAAGACATTAGAGGGTGTAGTCGGATCGCTTAAAAAGCCCTGCAAAGCAGGGCGTCCCGATGAAGCTTGATCGGGACAACAGTGGAGCACTTGATGGACTGAATAAGCGAGCTTATTCCAGCCATCAAGGACTCCACCTGATGCTTTTAAGCGATCCTTGAGAACCATAAATCATTGCCCCATTCGTTTTGGTGTTTTTGAGCTCTCTGAGAACTCTGTGTGCTCTGTGAGAGATAGAAGTTAAGGTCATTTCCGAAATGCCCGCATGTACTTACGACAGTGTCTGTCCCTCCCTACCAGCACCTCGGCCGTTTTCACCGCAGCCGCGATCTCTTCGTCCAAAGGGTCAATAATGGCGGCGTCGAGCCCAGCGCAGACCGCCATGTACAGGAAGGCTGAGTTCAACCTGCCTCTTTCGGGTAAGCCATAGGATATATTGGAAATACCAAGAACCGTCTTAGAACCGGGGAACGCTTTCTTTACCTCGGTAACAGCGCTCAGGGTTATCAGCCCGTGTTTCACATCCGTGCTGATGGGCATAACCAGGAGATCAAAGAAGACCTCTTCAATGGGGACTCCGTATTTTTGACAGGCCGCCGCTATCTTTTCACCTGCCCGCAGACGGTCTTGAACCGTTTTTGGTATCCCCTCTTCATCCATGGTCAACGCCACCAAAGGCGCATTGTAGGTACTGGCCAGCGGTACCACCTCGTCCAAGCTTTCTTGCTCTGCCTTGGCCGAGTTGATCAAAGATGGGCGTCCGTTGCGGCTCTTCAGACCGCTCTCCAACACAGCCGGATCTGCACTGTCGATGCTCAGGGGTACTTCCACCTCACTCTGAATGGTTTCAACGGCCCATTCCATTGCTTGAATTTCGTCCTCCCGAGAGCCAATCCCGGTCCCCACATTGACGTCAATATAGCTGGCGCCAGCTCCAGCTTGCTGCTTGGCCAAATCCAGGAGTCTTTCCCGGTCTCGATTTTGGATTGCGGTTTTCACCATGGGAAGTGTACCGTTGATTTTTTCTCCAATGACTATCATGGTCTACTTGCTCCTGGGCCGCTATTCCATTAGAAAATTCTTTAGTCCCGGGATCTCTTGCGTTAGCTGTTCCCGTATCTTCAGGGGGAGGATAGATTGAGCAGGCGCATCGAGAATTTGGCGCACCTTATCAGTTGCCCGGTCAAGAGTATCCTTTGCTCCGAGGCCTTCCCATTTGTCTCGATTGTCCCTGTCACTGAGCTGGGGGTGGAACTGCTCGGAGCGCATGTAGCGTCGGGTGTGACGGCTGGAGACAAAGTGGCCACCGGGGCCAGCTTTCTTGAGCACGTCAAAAGCAAGAGTAGTATCGTCAACTTTGATGCCCTCAACAGCTCGCATGATCATGCCGATGATCTCATTGTCGATTACCAACTTGTCGAATGAAGCGGTCATGCAGAACTCCAAGAATCCAGCAGCATCATGGATGCAATTCCCCCCAGCCAGTGCCACCATGAGACCCGTAATCGCAGACTCATAAGCAGACTGGGCATCGTTCACTTTGGAATCGGACATGCCGGCTGTTGAATAGAGAGGCAGCTGATAGAATCGCGCCATCTGAGCTGAAGCGGCGTTCATCAGACCCATTTCCACCGCGCCGGAGAGGTATTTCATATCCCGCAAGTCGGTAATGGAAGAAATGCAGCCGTAGAGCACCGGCGTACCCGGATTGACGAGCTGGGTGAGCATGACCCCGGCCAGGGTATCCACATTTTGAACAACCAGATTACCGGCCAAGGTGATGGGAGCCGTGGCTCCACAGAGAGGCTCAGCAGGCACGACCACAGGAATACGGTTGCGCGCCACCTCTATGGCAAGCTGACCGTAACTCTTGTCCAGTTTAAATGGGCTGATGTTGCAGGTGACCATGGAAATGAAGGGCCGCTTTCTTAACTCTTCAGGTGAACCAGCTATGATTTCGGCCATCTTGATGACGTTTCTTACCCCTTCTACGGTGTAGACGCCACCCATGACATGCTTGCGAGTTCGGTTCAGGGCCGCACCAAAGCGGTTTACGTCTATGTCTTCATCCGGAAGGTCATTGGGGTATACATTGAGCATGTAGAAATGGATATTATCCAGAGCCTCCACCAGCCGGGCCATATTCATGACATCTTTCAGTTGCGAACGGCGGGCATCCCTGCTCCCTGGATCCTGAACATTCAAGGCGGTACCGCCGGTACCCATGTAGACTTTGTCACCACCGATCTCACAGTCGAGCTCGCCGTTTTCGGCCCGACCGCAAAGAGTGACCACAGAGGGGGCCTTGGAAATGAGTTCTTGTACCAAGTCTGGCGGTACTTTGACGACCCGGGACGATTCTTCCACCTCTGCTCCAGCATGTCGAAAGAGTTCTCTGGCCTCAGAAAAATTCACCTGGACGCCGATTTCAGCAAAGACTTTCATGGAGGTCTCATGAATTTTCTTGATGTCTTGATCATTGAGGGGCTTGTACTGTCCTCCGGATAGTCCTCTTCTAATTTTCATTCTTTCTTCCTTGAACTGATGGTTATTGGTATGCAGTCCGGCAGGTGGGAACTGTCCCCACTAGGCACCATTCCATTTGGTATTTCGCCTCTCTCATTAGACAATTTGCCAATGTCCGCATTGTGTTGAGTTTCATCTAAGCATCTTGTCAA
>CAMYLW010000060.1 GCA_947259475.1 Thermodesulfobacteriota bacterium | reverse complement strand
CCACAAAGGGCACAAAGAGCAAATAGAATTAGAGTATTTTCTTTGTGTGCTAGGTATCGTCAAAAGCCGCAGAATCATTCATGAACAAAGACAAGATGAAACGGAACCCACGTCTGACCCTCGTTCAGTAAGATAACTAAAGACTAATCATATCAAGATAATACAGTAGATGCGCTGGCTCTGGTCCTAAGCAGGTATGTTTTTTGCTAGGTCATCATGGTTGACACATAGAAAAAATGTGTGTATTGGTCACAGGTTAGAAGACCAGACATAAAAAAGGTAGCTGTCAAAAAAACCGACGCCCCCTAAACAGAGGAGAGGTCAACCGTGAAACGAACAATCCTTATCTGCTTGATGGTGGGCACGTTGCTCTTGACTTTCACGCAAACTCCCCACGTGAGGGCTCAAGAGGCAACCCCTTACGGCCAGGCTGACCAAGAAACCTATATTCATGTGGTTGTGAAGGGTGACACGCTTTGGGATATTTGCGAAGGCCTTTATGCCAATCCCTGGGTCTGGCCCAAAGTCTGGCAGATGAACCCCCACATCACCAATCCTCATTGGATCTACCCTGGCACTGAGCTGCGAGTCTATTATGAGGTGGCAAGATACTATGAAGAACCCACTGCCGTTGAAGAAACAGCTGTGGTAGATGAAACAGCCGTGGTTGAAGAAGTTACGCCACCGCCACCGCCGCCACCGCCCAAAGTTCCCACAATAACCTTCTCGGAGATCGATCAGGTGGGATTCATCACCCCTTTCGTGCCTGAAGGAAAGGGTTTCATTCTGGGTGGAAAGCGTCAGAGGACACTGATCGGTGCGGCCGACAAGATTTACGTACAGTTCCGCGAGGGAGCCCAACCCGAAGTGGGTGAGCGGTTCTTCGTTTTTAGAACCTCTTTATTATTCAAACACCCTATCACCAAAAAAGACGTGGGATACCTGAACACAATGCTGGGTGTTCTAGAGGTTGTCCTGGTGGCGCCGGACCATGCAAAAGCTGTGGTTATCAGTTCTTTTCAAGAAATGAGCGCCAATGATAAGTTGATGCCCTATAAGAAAAGGTCTGAAGAGATCGCTATACAACCAAGTGCTGAACCCATAGAGGGCAACATCATTCTAGCAGAGTGGGGGACGTTCCTCATAGCTCATCGACAGATCGTCTTCATTGATCTCGGAGCAAATGACGAGATTAAAGCAGGACACCGCTTTGAAGTTTTTCAAGAACCAAAGGCACTGACTTCTCAGGACGAAGAAGTCGTCCTCAGCATTCAACCCATCGGTGAGTTGCTAGTGTTGGCAGTGGAGCAGGAGACAGCCGCGACTTTAGTTATCGAAGCCTTGAGCGAGTTTACCCCAGGAGAGCGCGTAAGGCTCATAACCGGAGAGTAGTCGGCCCATCGCCATAAGCATTTCCTGCGGGCCATGGAGCTGGGAATCCAGCTTGCATGGCCCCTTTTTTAATTGGAACCTCAATGAATAATGCAGGTTCATTATCCCTTATCCAAAAGGGAAGCTCTGGAGCTTGCAGGTAATTTGGTATGGATGCGGATCTGGGCTGGCTGGCGTTAACTCTCGTGCCGGGTATAGGTGCCAGGACATTTCACCGGTTAATTCAGCGTTTTGGTAGCCCTGATCGAGTATTCACCGCTCGCCGGAGTCATCTGGAGCAGGTTCCTGGATTGAAGAAGGGGTCCATTGATGCCATTGGATCCAGAGTGCTCATAGAGACTGCCGAAAAGGAAATGCTTCGTCTGCGTTCCCTAGGCATTCGCATGATTCAATGGGGCACAGAGGAATATCCTCCCTTTTTGTCGAACATTGCGGACCCGCCACCTCTTTTTTATGTGAAAGGCACGCTGTTGCAGGAAGATGAGCGCTCAGTGGCTGTGGTAGGGTCGCGGCAAGCCTCAGCTTACGGTCTGAACGTTTGCAAAAAACTCTGTCGTGAGTTGGCATGGCAAGGGTGGACCGTGGTGAGCGGAATGGCACGTGGTATCGATAGTGCTGCCCACCTGGGAGCCTTAAAAGGGGGCGGCAGAACCCTAGCCGTATTGGGGAGCGGACTGGACGTGGTTTATCCGGCGGAAAATCGAAAGTTGTCGCAGCAAATTGCTGCCTCAGGAGCAATCATCAGTGAATTCCCGCTGGGTACCCCACCAGAACCAGGGAATTTTCCGGTACGAAACCGGATCATCAGCGGTCTCTCTTTGGGTGTGGTGGTTGTGGAAGCCGCAGCAAAAAGCGGATCACTCATTACTGCCAGAATGGCATTGGAACAGGGCCGTCAGGTTTTCGCAGTACCTGGTCCCATTGACCGGCCAGGAGTTGAGGGGACTCACCGTTTGATAAAAGATGGGGCCAAGTTGGTGGAGAGAGCAGAGGATGTTATTGAAGAGCTCCTGCCCATGGTCGCTGCCAGGTCTCCGATTGAGGCGGTGGTGAGAAAAGGTTCTCCGACGAGTTTGCATCCCGAGCTGAGTGAAAGAGAGAAGCAGCTCTGGGAGTTACTGGGCATGGATCCTGTGCACATCGATGCCATTGCTCGTCAATTAGAATTTAGCGTCTCCCATACAGCTGAACTGCTGTTGCGTTTGGAGCTCAGAGGGCTCGTCAAGCAGCTCCCGGGTACTTTTTTTATGCGAGATTTTCACAGTTAGCTGGTCAGTTTCATTTTAGTTGTTATATTTAGGATCACAGTGGAAATAGAGTAGTGGTGTATTGGAGCGATGGAGTATTGGCAGATTCGGAGAGGACGTCTATTGCGTTACTCCAGTACTCCAACACTCCATTACTCCATGGGACTTTTAACTAGACAAAGGATCGAGGATACTGAATGGGCAAGTCACTACTGATCGTTGAATCTCCCACCAAAGCGCGGACTCTCAGTCGCTATCTTGGCGATCGTTTCGATATTCGAGCTTCCGTGGGCCACGTTAAAGATCTTCCCGCGAATGAGTTGGGAATCAATATCGAGAACGAATTCGAGCCGCACTATCAAGTAATCAAAGGCAAGGAAAAAGTCATTCGCGAACTGAGAAAAGCGGCTGCGCAAGCTGACAGCATTTACCTGGCCCCGGATCCTGATCGGGAGGGTGAGGCCATCGCCTGGCACATTGCCGAGGAACTGCGTTCTTCTAAGAAGGAGATTTACCGAGTTCTTTTCAACGAACTGACCCGCAATGCCATTGAGAACGCCTTGAAGCAACCTGGAGAACTTCACCAGCAGAAATTCGAGGCCCAACTGGCCAGGAGGCTGCTGGATCGGCTGGTGGGCTATCAGATTTCCCCCATTCTCTGGGACAAGATCCGTCGTGGTCTAAGCGCCGGTCGCGTTCAATCAGTGACCCTCAGGCTCATATGCGAACGGGAACATGAAATCCTGGCTTTCGATAGTGAGGAGTACTGGACAATAACCGCCCTGTTGGAAGGGGAGGTAAAGCCGCAAATTGAGGCGCGGTTGTGGGGAAAAGCTGGCAAGAAAGTAAAAATAGCCAACCAAGAACAGGCGTCGGCGTTGGTGACGGTCCTCGAGCAAGCCAGCTACCAGGTAGAAAAAGTTGAGAAAAAGAAAAGGACCCGCAGCCCTGCACCGCCGTTTATTACCAGTACCCTGCAACAAGAGGCAGCACGCAAGCTGAGGTACACTGCACAGCGGACCATGGCCATCGCCCAGCGTTTATATGAAGGAGTTGAGCTGGGCAAAGAGGGTGCTGTGGGTCTCATAACTTATATGCGGACAGATTCCACCAGGCTTGCCAAGGAGGCGGTGACGGCGGCTCGGACCTGGATCCGAGACAATCTGGGGACAGAGTATGTTCCCAAAAAGGCCCCCGTGTACCGGAGCCGCAAAGGGACCCAGGATGCCCATGAGGCCATTCGGCCAACCTCGGTGACTCGGACCCCCGAACAGATGGCGGCTTCTCTCAAGAAAGATGAACTGGCACTTTATGAACTGATATGGAAACGGTTCGTGGCAAGTCAAATGAGCCCGGCGCAGTTGGATCAGACGATCATGCACATTGCTGCAGGTGAGCTAATGCTGCGAGCCAGCGGGACTGTGCTCCGTTTTCCCGGATTCATGCAGCTCTACATTGAAGGTTCGGACAACGGTGATGGTGGGTTGGAAGAAGGGTCGAAACTCCCAGACCTGGAGGAGGGAAAGTCTTTGAAATTGGTGAAGGTGGAACCCAAACAACACTTCACCCAGCCGCCACCGCGCTTCACGGAAGCCTCGCTGATAAGAGAACTGGAAGAGAAAGGTATTGGTCGGCCAAGCACCTATGCCAGTATTATGCAGGTTATTCAGAAAAAGGAATATACCATCAAGGAAAAGAGACGATTCAAGCCAACAGAGCTGGGGATGCTGGTGAATGACCTGCTGGTTGCCAACTTTCCAGAGGTTCTGAATGTGGCTTTTACAGCCCAGATGGAGGCAAAGCTGGATCAGGTGGAGACCGGCAATCAGGGCTGGCTCCAGGTGATTGAAGACTTCTACCAGCAGTTTCACCAGGCGGTGGAACGGGCCCAAACAGAAATGATTGATGTGAAGAGGGAGGGGCTACCGACAGAGCTTGATTGTGAAAAGTGCGGCAAAAAGATGCATATTCGTTGGGGCAAAAACGGATTGTTTCTTTCCTGCTCCGGATATCCAACGTGCAAGAACAGCAAGAACTTCGCCCGAGACAGCAAGGGCAAGATTGAGGCGGCGGCGGAAGGAGATGTTCGGGGCACATGTGAATTGTGCAGTCGGGACATGGTAGCTAAGAATGGACGGTTTGGACCTTTCTTGGCCTGCACCGGCTACCCCGAGTGCAAGAATACACGCTCGCTGCAAAACGAAAAGGGAGAGGAGAAAGAAAAAACTGTCCAATACACGGACGAAGTTTGCGATAAGTGCGAAGGGCGGTTCGTAATCCGTAAGAGTCGCCAGGGTATCTCTTTCATGGCCTGCGAAAACTATCCGCGTTGCCGCAACACTCGACCCATCGGTACTGGGGTTGCCTGTCCGCAAACGGAGTGCGACGGGGAATTGGCGGAACGAGCGTCCAAACGTGGGAAAAGATTTTACGGTTGCTCTCGTTATCCCAAGTGCCGATTTATTTCCTGGTCACGCCCGGTTGACAAAGGTTGTCCCACCTGCGGCAATGCTTACCTGGTGACCCGGAGCAGCAAGGGGGAAGAATACCTGGCTTGTCCGGAGAAAACGTGTGGATATAAAGAAGACCCCTCTACAAATGATTAACCACAACAACTCACCACTGACGTAATCGTAACCTTGGTACGATTCATGCTTTAAAGTGATCCAGACAATATTCCTGGAGTCCACTGGATGGAGTAGCTGAAGGTATGAATGTGGCGAGTACGATTCTCGGATTTTGGGTCTTTGCTATGGGTGCGGCGGTGGGTAGTTTCCTCAATGTGTGCATTGTGAGGCTGCCCAAAGGAGCCTCGCTCATCAAGCCCGGTTCTCACTGTCCCCAATGCCAAAGCGCTATTCGGTTCTATGACAATATACCCCTGCTCAGCTACTTGATTCTGCGAGGCAAGTGTCGCCGCTGCAAGACGCGCATTTCACCGCGATACTTTCTGGTGGAAGGACTGAGTGGCCTTATGGCCCTTGCCCTTTTTCGGACTTTTGGACTGAGTCCGGAACTGGGGGTTTACTTCATTTTCTTCTCAGCGCTGCTAGCCGTGATCTTCATAGATCTGGATACTTTTACGATTCCCGATGTCATTACCCTGCCCGGAATTGTTGCAGGCGTGGCAGCCTCTTTCTTGCTGCCTCGTTTTAATGTGTGGCAATCGCTACTCGGCCTGCTGGTGGGAGGCGGAGTGCTTTTCTTGGTGGCGGTAGGCTATCGAATCTTTAGAAAGCGTGAGGGCATGGGCGGTGGAGATATCAAACTGCTGGCCATGATCGGTGCCTTCCTTGGGTTGCCGGGCGTACTCTATACTTTATTTGCTAGTTCTTTGGCAGGTTCCTTAGTGGGGCTTCTGCTTATGTTCAAAGACAAGAGCGGGGGAGGTACCAGGATTCCCTTTGGCCCTTTTTTGGCCCTGGGTGCCATGAGTTACGTTTTTTGGGGCCCGGCACTTATTCAATGGTATTTTTATAGCCTGAGGGGGTAAAACCTGGGCTGAGATCGCTGAAATAGAGGTGGCTCAGGTGCTCGTTGTTTCGCAGCCTCCCACGTGGCTTTGGGTGTTTGTGGATTTTGGCTGAAAAACGGGGTAACTTCTGGAGGTAAACTCCATTGTCATGGGCTTGCCTCTCGTATAACGTGAGCCATTTTAGCTCGCTTTCGTTCAATTTAGGCACTTATCTTGCTTGCTAGTGTCTCTAACTGATTGCTGAATGGCGGTTACCACAACCATTGGTGCTCTCAGTTGAATGGACGTGTTTCCATGAAACCGCGCCGTTTCTTCGTTGAGGGTGAGGTCCTTGGCCCGGGAGAACGGCTAGTCACGGGTAAAAGGGCTCGTCACCTAACTCGGGTTTTGCGCTTGGGAGTCGGCGAAGCTGTTGTGCTTTTCGACGGCAGTGGCACCGAATATCCAGCAGAGATCTTGGAGGTGGGGCGACAGCTCGTTCGGTTCAAAGTGGCGGCTGGCACAAGGATAGACCGGGAGTCGTCCCTTGACCTAGTGCTGGCACTGGGACTGTCCCGACCGAGCATCATGGACCTTATTATTCAGAAAGTCACTGAGCTCGGAGTGAACGCGATAATACCGGTAAAGACCGAAAGAGCGCAGAGGTGGTCCTCTGGTGAGAGAGGGGCTTCCCGGCTCAAGAGGTGGGAACGCATAGCTCAGGAAGCGGCAAGACAGAGCGGCCGCAACCTGGTTCCCCACATATCGCCACCGGCGGATTATCCCCGGTTACTTGCGAACCAGAAAGAAACAGAGCTGAAGCTAATGTGCTGGGAAGAGGAGGAGAGTGGCAGCCTGAGGAAGGCCCTTGCAGAGCAAGCGGGAAGCCGTCAGGCTTGTGTACTTATAGGTCCAGAAGGAGGATTTTCAGCAAACGAGGTTGAGGGGGCTACTGCTGCTGGTTTTCAGTGTGTTTCCTTGGGCCAGCGTGTACTGAGGACGGAAACTGCTGCAATTACAGTAATTAGCCTGCTACAATACGAGCTGGGTGACTTGGGTCTTTTACCTTGACCTGTGGTCCGCTTCGGCTATACTGCCTCACAAAGGCTGAGACAAAACATACTCCCACTCCACCAAGCCGTTGTTCCCCGGCAGGCGGGGGGGGGATGTATAAGGAGGATGCCATGAAATGCCCCAAGTGTGGCAATGTCAGTTTTGATCACCTGGATAACTGTATGAAATGCAGCAGAGACCTTTCGGCGGATCGAAATGAACTTAATCTAATGGATTTCAGGCCAGAAGTGCCTTTTCTCCTCGGCAGTTTGGTAGGGGAGATGCAAGGCGGTGGTGTCCAACAAGATCTCAGCTTTACTCAGGAGACTGATATAGAGTTGGGGGGATTTGATATGGGCGAGCCCCTTGCCCCAGAGGGATCTATCGATATGCCAGAGGCGGGGGGAGCAACCGACCCAGACTCCACAGAGGAGCTAAGTCTGAGTGAGATTGCCTTGGACGACCTGGAGACCATCGAGGCGTCGGCCTTGGGAGATGCGGCAGTCGAAGAGTTGCAACTGGGTGATCTCGCGGAGTTGAGCGGTGAGGATGCGGGCTCGGCTGAAGAAGATGATGGATTTTTGGGGCTGGAATTTGAGGCGGATGAGTCTGCAGTCGACGATTTTGCCGATCTCGAAGAGGTTTTGACTTCGGAGCCTGCGGCTGAGCAAGGAGATGCTCTTGAACTGGACCTCAACGAAGATGACCTCTCCGCACTTGCCAAGGAACTCGAAGGTCACCTGGATTCTGATGAGGGTGGCAAGAAAAAAGGGGCCGTCGATGATCTAGAATTGGATTTGGAGGACGACTAGACAGAAAGAATATCAGCCGGGGTAGAACAAACCGCGGCATGAATGTACTTGAATTCAGAGAGTTTTTTCCTCTCGTAGCCTACCTTTGACCATAGAGAAAACCGCCAGATTTTAGCCCGGATATTTCATGAATTACTTGCTGCGACCACGGATATGGCCGTCCTTCCTGGCGTCCTCGGGTGTCGGCCCCTGCGACGTACCGTTCAGGTACGCCTCGGAACCAA